>DRLF01000029.1 GCA_011051425.1 Thiolapillus brandeum
AGCAGCACGCCATGCTTGTCCGTGGAAATCCACAACCGGTGCCTGCTGTCGTGAAACAGGGCGTTTGTTCCAGAGCCATAGGGCGCTGTGATGTGCAGGTATTTCTGTTTCAGCAGCAGTGTTTCGGGATCCAGGGAGAAGACACCCCAGCTGGTGGAAACCAGGATATTCCCTTCCGGCATGAGCAGCAGATCATAGATCATGGAGCTGCCGGATTGCAGCCCCGGGGTACTGATGCTTCGCACCCTGTTATCCTTCATGTCCAGATAAAACAGTCCTTGCAGTGTGCCGATGTAAACCCGCTGCTCATGTACAAGCAGCTTTTTCACGTCCGAAGCGCTGCCCCGTCCCTTGGCGCCGGGGATGATCTGGTGATGCCTGAAGGTTTCGGTCAGGGGGTCGTATTCGTCCAGGCCTTTTCCCCGGGTGCCGATCCAAAGACGCCCACGGTCATCTTCTGCCAGGGCGCTGATAAAATCCCTGCCCAGCGACGCGGGATTGTCCTTGTCATGTCGAAAGATCCTGATGTTATGGCCGTCGAAACGGTTGAGGCCATCCTGGGTGCCGATCCAGATGAAGCCCTTGCTGTCCTGAATAATGGCGTTGCCGGAAACCTGGCTCAGGCCCTGCTCGATGGATAGATTCGTGAATGACAGGCTGCGATAGCGCAACTGGCTATGGTCATTCCCGAGTGCTGGCAGACAGGCCAGTGCCAGAGCAAGGGTTGTGACCCTCGCTGCAAGGCGTTTGAGCTTGACTGTCATTATTAACCCGGCGACCAAATATGTCGCCCTCAGTGCTTCAAACAGGGCGCGTATCAAGGCGCGGCTTGCAGGCAATGGCAAGCCCTTGTCAAAAGCCGCAACACCGATACGGGTCCTGTTTGAAGCACCTAACAAATAGATTATAAACAGGGCGGCTGAGGGTGAAATATTTGGTTGCCGGGTTAATAAGTGCATTTGACTGATTATAGCTGCTGTCAGCAGGCTTAACCGGCAATCGGTCTCTGATTGATCAAAAAAAGGTGATGGTGTTGAGGCGAAGTAGTTCCCCGGAAGGACTCAGGCTGCTGGATAGATACCACCCAGAACAACGGGGCGGCAAGCCCCGGTAACAGCAGGGATATTGCCGGGTTTGTGCTGCAGTGTCTGCCTGGCAAGCCAGGCAAAGGCCATGGCTTCCACCCAGTCGGGATCGACCGGTTTTTCGTTCCGGCTCGTAGGCTGAACGGGGATGCCTCTCATCTGCTGGGACAAATCGTCCATCAGTCTGGCATTGTGGCTGCCGCCCCCACAGACCAGGACTTCCTGGGTGTCTTCTGCCCATCGCAGTATGGCGCGGGCGATGCTTTGGCTGGTCAGCTGCAACAGGGTGGCCTGGATATCCTCAGGTGCAGCTGTCGGGAAACCCAGCAGTTTTTCCCGGAGCCAGGACTCCGAAAAATACTCCGTGCCGGTGCTCTTGGGAGGATTCAGGGAAAAATACGCATCATTGAGAAAATGCTGTAACAGGGGTTCAATGACCTGGCCGGATGCCGCCCATCTGCCACCTTCGTCGAAGCGCAGCCCCTGGTGATGCTGAATCCAGCGATCCATCAGGCAATTGCCGGGGCCTGTATCGAAACCGCCGGTGACATCACCGGCGGCGGGAAGAACGGTGATATTGGCAATGCCGCCGATATTCAGAATAACGCGATTGCGTCGGGCGTGCCGGAACAGCGCCTGGTGGAAGGCCGGTACCAGTGGGGCGCCCTGTCCCCCGGCGGCCATGTCCCTGCGGCGGAAATCGGCAACAACCGTGATGCCGGCTCGTTCTGCAAGGGTATTGGGGTCGCCGATCTGCATACTGAAAGGTGCGGGCGTGTGGGGATGATGGAACAGGGTTTGTCCATGGCTTCCTATGGCGGTGATGCGAGTGGCAGCCATTTCGGCCTCAGTGAGCAGACGCCGGGTTGCCCCGGCAAAAAGTTCGCCACAAAGTACGTCGAGCTGTCCCAGTTCCCTCAGATCGACCGGGTTGCCACCGGTGGCTGCAGCAAGGCGCGATGTCAGCTCTGCCGGCCAGGGATGGGAAAGGCTGTGAATGAGTCGAAAGGTGTCCTGTTTGATTTGCACCAGCGCGGCATCGATACCGTCCATGCTGGTACCGGACATCAGGCCAATAAAATAGCCATCAGCGCTCAATGTGCTGAAGCCACCATGGTCTTCGCGCGAAGTTCATCCAGCTGTGCCATCAGAGGCGCGGTACTTTTTCTGAACCTTGCTAGCTCGCGTTTTGGCAACCGGATGGTTTTGGGGAGCTTGATGGTGAGTGGATTCTGGTGTTTGCCGTGAACCCGGAATTCATAGTGCAGATGTGGGCCCGTTGCCAGGCCCGTGCTGCCCACATAGCCGATGATCTGTCCCTGTTTGACGGCCTTGCCGTTCTTCAGTCCTTTGGCAAAGCGGGAAAGATGTCCGTATACCGTAGTGTACTTGCCGCCATGGCGAAGAAAGATAACGTTGCCGTAGCCGCCTTTCTTGCCGCGGAAAACCACTTTGCCGTTGCCGGTGGCCTTGACGGGAGTTCCTCTGGGAGCGGCATAGTCCACACCCTTGTGTGAGCGCCAGCGCTTCAGAACGGGATGCCAGCGTTTGCGGGTAAAGCGCGAGCTGATGCGGCTGAATTTGACCGGTGTACGAATGAAGGCGCGGCGTTTGGCATTG
>DRLF01000030.1 GCA_011051425.1 Thiolapillus brandeum
CCATACCGGCGCCGGTCTGGCAGCCCTCGCCGGGGTGGTGATAGGCGCCGGCTATTTTCTCAGTCTCTACCGACAGGCCTTTTTCGGTCCCGTGGAAAGCAAGGTCGTTCGCGAAGCCATGGATCTGCGTCCGAGAGAACTGTTTATCATCGGCATCTTTGCCCTGTTCATCCTGCTCAACGGTCTGTTTCCCCAGGGGATACTGGATTTTACCCATGGGGCCACAGACCGCTGGCTGGTTTTATTGGGCACCTCTGGATAATCGTAAGACTGTATTTGGATTCAGGCACACGGTTGGGCACTTACCAGGGAGCATATGAGGACCAATGACATACTTAAACTTGATGAATAAAACCCTACTGATGTACAATGATTAGTCTTCCATGATCTTCTAATATTCTGCCAAGCAGGCCGTCATGTCAGAAAAGAAACTGCCCCTTAAGCAAATCGTTTCCGCCAGTGTTTTCGCACTTATCGCGATCGGACTCACCATGGTTACGCCTACGACGGAAATTGCCTGGGTAACTGCCATTCTGGTTTTGACGATCTACCTTTTCGCCTTTGAAATCGTGGACGTGGATGTGGCGGCAATCTCCATCATGGTGCTGCTGGGCCTGAGCACCCTGCTGGCCCCCTTCATGGGGCTGGAAAAAGGACTGGTGGACAACCAGCAGCTTTTCAACGGCTTTGCAAGTAATGCGGTGATGTCCATTATCGCGGTAATGATCATCGGGGCCGGACTGGACAAGACCGGTCTGATGAGCAAGGTGGCTGCCTTCATCCTCAAAGTGGGCGGCACAACGGAAAAACGCATCATTCCCATCATTTCGGGTACCGTTGCCTTCATTTCGTCCTTCATGCAGAACGTGGGAGCCGCAGCACTGTTCATACCTGTTGTATCCAGAATCTCCGCCCGTTCCGGCATTCCTCTGTCACGTCTGCTCATGCCCATGGGGTTTTGCGCCATTCTTGGTGGCACGGTTACGCTGGTGGGTTCTTCCCCCCTTATTCTGCTCAATGATCTGATTCTGACATCCAACCAGGCACTGCCGGCCGATCAGCAGATGCAGACCTGGGGACTGTTTTCTGTAACTCCCGTGGGCGTGGTACTGGTCATAACCGGAATCCTGTATTTCGTGATTGCCGGGCGCTGGGTGTTGCCTGCGGAGAAGAAGGCAGAAGACAGCACTTCCACCACTGCTTCCAGCACCATGGATTATCTGCACAACACTTACGGTATCGACTATGCCCTCTACGAGGTCGTGGTTCCCGAAGGCAGTCCCCTGGTGGGCAAGAAACTGGACGACGTTGAAACCAGTTACCGTATCCGCATCATTGCCAGCAAGCGAAGTGGGCAGGAAACACGCATCGGGCCAAACACACTGGCCCGCGACACGGAATTCGAGCCCGGCATGGTGCTCGGTATCGTTGCCGCCCCCGAGCATCTGGACCATTTTGTTGAAAAATACGACCTGAAGAAAAGAGATTCCCTGCGTACTTTCTCGGAATCCCTGGCGGCAACCAAAGCAGGTATTGCGGAAATCGTTATTCCACCTGGTTCCAATCTGATCGGGAAAAGCGCCCGTGATGTCTGGATGCGCAAGGTATATGGCATTGCTATGGTGGCCCTGCACCGCAACGGGAAAACGCTGGGCGAAGGCGACAACATTCGTGACCTGCCTCTGCAGGCCGGTGATACCCTGGTAGTACACACCGCCTGGGACAACCTGACCCGCCTGAAGAAAGACCGCAACTTCGTGGTGGTGACCACGGAATTCCCCCAGGAAGAAGAGCGTCCACACAAGCTCGGCTGGGCGGCCCTGTTCTTTACGATTGCCCTTTCCATGGTGCTGTTCACCGATCTGCGCCTGTCTGTGGCCTTGCTCACCGGCGCGGTCGGCATGGTGCTTTCCGGTGTGCTGAAAATCGAGGAAGCCTATGAAGCAGTATCCTGGAAAACCGTCTTTCTCCTGGCCAGCCTGATTCCTCTCGGTCTGGCTGTGGAAACTTCAGGCACAGCCAGATGGATTGCGGAACAGACCCTCTCTGTCGTTGGCGATATGCCCGTATGGGTTATCCAGTTTGCCGTGGCGGCGCTGGCTACCTTCTTCACCCTGGTCATGTCCAACGTGGGCGCCACGGTGCTGCTGGTGCCTCTGGCAGTAAATATCGCGCTGGGTGTTCCGGGCGCAAATCCGGCGGTGTTTGCCCTCACCGTGGCGATCGCCACCTCCAACTCCTTCCTCATTCCCACTCACCAGGTGAATGCGCTGATCATGGGACCGGGGGGCTATAAAGTTGCGGACTTCATGCGCGCCGGCGGCATCATGACCATCCTGTTCCTGATCGTGGCTATATTCATGATGAACCTAGTATTCTGATGTCAATAAACACAACCCAACGACTGAAAGCTTTTCTGCCTTTCCTCCAATGGTGGGGAATGGTCACTCCGGAAACACTGAAAAAGGATTTCATGGCCGGCCTGACCGGCGCCATCATCGTTCTTCCCCAGGGCATCGCATTCGCAACC
>DRLF01000031.1 GCA_011051425.1 Thiolapillus brandeum
AGGCGCAACCGCCCAGCAGCGTGACAAGCAAGGGAAGCAGTATTTTCATGGCAGGAATTGTAGCATCTACTCGGGCTGCAGCTTCACTTCCAGAGCCCCCCGAACGTCCAGGTGCACGTCCTGCTGCGGGAAGGGAATCTCCATGCCGGCCTCACGGAACTTGCGGTTGATGGCATGGTGCAGCTCACTCAGGGTGGCTATGCGATAATCGACAGAATCGATCACGCAACGCAATTCCAGCAACAGTGCACTGTCACCGAAGCTCTGGAAATAGACGAAAGGCCGGGGTTCGTCGAGTACCAGCTGATGTTCCGCGGCCGCTTCAAGCATGAGCTTTTCCGCCAGTTCCACGTCAGCCCCATAGGGGATGCCCACTGCCAGCTTCAGGCGCGTGGTCTGGTCAGAAAGCGACCAGTTGAGCAGCCGCCCGGTAATGAACTCCTTGTTCGGCACCAGCAGTTCCTTGCGGTCCCGGGTCAGTATAGTGGTCGCCCGGATCTGAATACGCGTCACCGTGCCGTCACTGTCACCCACGGTCACGAAATCCCCCACACGGATGGGACGCTCGAACAGGATGATCAGGCCGCTGATGAAGTTCGCCACGATTTCCTGCAGGCCGAAACCGATGCCTACGCCGAGAGCCGCCACCAGCCACTGGATCTGGCTCCAGCTGCCACCGACAGCCTGGAAGACCAGCACCATGCCGGTGGCTGCGATGAGGTATCCCGTCAGGGTGCGCATGGCATAGCGGCTTCCGGAAGACAGGTTGAAATACTGCAGTAAAACGATTTCCAGCAGGGCGGGCAGGTTCCGCGAAGCCACCAGCGTGGTGACTGCAATGGCAACCACCAGCAGCAGATTGCCCAATGTGACTGGCACCCTGGTCTCCACGCCGTTCACCATCGCCGTATGCTGCCACAGCGGTATGGTATCCAGCACCACCAGGGCAGGAAGCGATTCGGACCAGATCAGCCACAGCCCCACAACTGCGGCGATGAGGATGGCCGCGTTGAGCAGCTTGCGGCTCGCCTTGCTCAGGGTTACGAGGTCGACCTTAGGCTCCTTGAACTCCACCTCCTTCTCGCCTTCCGGCGCATGTTCGTCGGGCTTGTTCTCGGCCATGGCCTTGTATCTTTCCACTGCAGCCTGATAGGCGATACGCCGCCGGCTGAGCAGCAGCCAGTGCTCGGCCAGTTGCTGCAGCACCACCAGTCCTGCCGCCAGCCAGAGCGTGTTGATCACCTGGTTGAGCAGCGTGGCCGACGTATACACATAGCCCATCAGGGACAGGATCACCAGTAACACGGGTATGACTACCGCCAGGGAAAACCACAGCCAGCGTGATTTGCGAAGAAAGCTGTCTGGATGCTGCTTCAGGTAACTGGCGATCACGCCCTTTTTCGCATGGAAAACCAGATACACGAAAAAGCTCTGCGACAGAGCGGCAGCCATGAAGGAAAACTTCAGCAGGATTCCAGCCAACCCGCTGCTTTCCACATTCACCAGAATAATGGTGAGCATGGAAGCGGGAATGAAAGTCGCCAAGAGGAAATTGATGGCCTTGCGCAAGCGCTGGATACTGGCCAGTCGCCAGCGGAAATGCGCCTCTAGGACACCGCGGCGACAGGCCAGCGCCCGCAGCAGCAACAGGGAATACACAGGCTTCGAGGCCCAGTAGATCGCCTCTGCCAGCGCATCGGCATATGGCGAGACCACCGTTCCCTGCTTCAGCTGCCAGGCCAGGAGCAGCATCAGCAGCACCGGTGCAACCGGTAACAGCATGCTGTAGAAAAGTGCTTTCAGTGTGGCGGAAAAGTTGCCGCCTGCGGGCTTGCCCACTGCTTCACTCGCACGGATCAGTGCCGAGCGGACGTGCCTGCGCAGCCAGAAAGCCGCCAGCACCAGCGCCAGCATCAGGTGGAAAAGGTAGGCATTGGGTAGCTGTGCCACAAAGTTTCTGCCTACCTCGTACCAGGCATTTATGTTCAGCAGCGTCTGCAACTCGCCGGGGATCTTTTTCAGGTCATCCAGCCCGATCACCGTAGTGTTCCTCACCCAAAGCAGGTGTTCGGCCAGAAAACCATCATAAGCGCCAAGAATGTCCTGCACGCGCCGCAGCATGACTTCCTGCTCGCTCAATGCGCGCAGATAAGCTTCATCCGTGGCTACCAGTTTCTCCAGCAACTGGCGTTTACGCTCGAGCAACTGTTTCAGGGGTGGAAGCAGCTCAGACCGCTGTGCTTCAGGCACATCCTTGAGCAGGATCTCCGGATCTGGTTCCAGCGCATTCTCGCGGCGAAGCAGTTCCCTGTAGCGGATCTGGCGCAAGCCGGTTTCGGTGACATGCTTTCTCAGACGCGCTTCCTGTTTCTTGTACTTGCGGGGATCCGGCAGATTCTTGCGGTGTTCGAGCAGCACCTGCCCCAGCGCCTCACGCAAACCTGCTATTTCCACCTTGCGCTGGGTGCTGCGATATTCTGCCTCCATGCGCTGCGCCTGATTGCGCAGATCATTGTCACGCTTGCTGGCTTTTTCCAGAGCCTGGGTGGTTTCCTTGAGCTCTTTTCCCAGTCGGGCGTTTTCCGCAGCAATGCCCTTGAGTGCCGGATATTTCTCGGTGATATCCTGCTCCTTCTCAGCCTCCACCTTGCTGACCTGTTCGACTTCTTTCTTGCGGCGCTGATTGACGAGATCTTCGAGCACACTCACCTGCCGGCCTGCCAGTGCTGCTTCCGCTTCAGCCTGCTCCAGCTGCGCCTTGCTCAGCGTCAGGCGCGCCGGGTGGGACAGCATCTCCTGCTCCAGCATGGCAACCTGATTCTTGAGTGCCAGCATACGCGCCTGATCGCGCCGGTATTGAGCCAGGGCCAGCGAATCGACAGGCAATGCCTGGGTCGAGAGACTGTCGCGCAATTCATCCAGTTGCTTGTTGGATGCTTCCAGCTGTTTGCGCGCCGCATCCGGGCGGTTGGCTTCCAGGGAAACCAGGTGCGCAAGCTCAGCCACCCGCGCCTCCTTGGCCGCCTGAGTGGCTTTTTCCGTCTCCAGCAGCTGTTCCAGCTCTTCCAGGGATTTGTTCTTGTACTGGCTGGCCCTGGGAAGCTTTTTGTCCAAAATCCTGCGCAGACTCTCTCGAATGTCTTTTGCCTTCAGCGGCGCGCTGGTGCGGGAGGCAATAAACTGCCGCGTTGAACTCTTGTAGCGGTCGGCCTGGGACAGCCAGTCCTTCGCTTCATCATAGATCGAGGAGATCGCCTTCAGCTGCTCTGCCGACACGCCCTCCTTCGCCTGCACATTGGCCAGTTCGGAATTCAGCAGCGAGGCGTTGACGCCCGCGACATGATCTTCCGATGTCGAGTCACCCGCAGCAGCCAGCCCCAGAGAAATACATGACAGAAGCATTGCCAGTAGAATCCGCCAGCTTGTATTGCGCATAAATGTTTCTTCCCAGGAAAGGAGCCAGGCTAAAGGATATTAACCCGGCAACCAAATATATCGTCCTTAGCCACCCTGACTGCGTTGGTGGCAAGGCATCAACGCGTCGCTGTAGCCATTCTACAGCAAGTGTTGATAACGCAGTCCACCAGCGCAGTCAGGGTGGCCTTTCATTTTATTATCAATTCGTTAGGTGCTTCAAACAGGACGCGTATCGGTGTGGCCTACATGGATGTAGGTCAGGCGCGTGAGCAGGAGCGGAAGCTTTGCGGCTTTTGACAAGGGCTTGCCATTGCCTGCAAGCCGCGCCTTGATACGCGTCCTGTTTGAAGCACTGAGGGCGACATATTTGGTCGCCGGGTTAATAGCATAGCTGCCCGGAGCACAAGAAAGCCCTTTCCTTGATCTGCGTCGTTTTGCATTTGCGCAAACTGCTGGCATAGTAGGCAATACCATTGCAGTCATCGGGTAATTAAGGGGAAGTATCATGACAAAACATATCGGCATCCTGACAGCCGGAGGCGACAGCCCTGGCCTGAACGCCGCCATACGCGGTGCGGGAAAGGCGGCGCAAGGCCATTACGGCATGCAGATGATCGGTTTTCTGGACGGTTTTCGCGGACTGGTCGACAACCGTTTCAAACGCCTCGAAGGGGAAACCCTGTCAGGCATCCTGACCCGTGGCGGCACTATCCTGGGCACCAGCCGGGACAAACCTCACCGCATGCTTTTCGGCGGCAAGGTGCAGGACATGACCGATGTCATCGTGGACAACTACCATGCCAATCATCTCGATGCGCTCATCTGCATCGGTGGCGGCGGTACCCAGAAAAATGCGCTGAAGCTGCTGGAGAAAGGGCTGAACATCATCACCCTGCCGAAAACCATCGACAACGATGTCGGACTGACCGACGTTACCTTCGGTTTCGATACTGCCTTGGGTATCGCCACCGATGCCATCGACCGCCTGCACAGTACTGCGCACAGCCATCATCGCATCATCGTGGTGGAAAT
>DRLF01000032.1 GCA_011051425.1 Thiolapillus brandeum
ACCAGATCCCTTCTCTGATACGCCCCGGTGTGGGCATCGTGGTTTCACCCCTGATTGCCCTGATGCAGGACCAGGTGATTGCCCTGCGGCAGCAGGGAATTGCCGCCGCTGCATTGAATTCATCACTGGCCCCGGAAGAAGCGCAACAGGTAAAGCAACAGTTGCTCGACGGCGAATTGCAGTTGCTGTATGTGGCGCCGGAACGTTTGATGACAGAAGGATTCCAGGCCTTGTTGCAGCGAATAGAGATCGCCCTGTTCGCCATCGATGAGGCACACTGTGTTTCCCAGTGGGGGCATGATTTCCGGCCCGAATACATCCAGCTGTCTGCGCTGCATGAAAACTTCCCCCGGATACCGCGGATTGCGCTTACCGCTACCGCGGACGAGCCCACCCGCCGGGAAATCATTCAGCGCCTGAATCTTTCCCATGCGCAGCATTTCATCAGTGGCTTTGACCGGCCGAATATCCGCTACCGGATTGCCTCCGACAACAGCAACACCCGGCAACAGCTGCTGCGCTTCATCCAGCTGGACTATCCGGGGCAGGCAGGCATCGTGTATTGCCTTTCGCGCCGCCGTGTAGAGGAAACGGCAGCCTGGCTGCAGCAGCAGGGCATCTCTGCGCTGCCGTATCATGCGGGTCTTTCCCAGCAGCAGCGGGCGGAAAACCAGAGCCGTTTCCTGCGAGAGGATGGTGTTGTCATCGTGGCTACCATTGCTTTCGGCATGGGCATCGACAAGCCGGACGTGCGTTTTGTCGTACATATGAATCTGCCGAAGAGTCTCGAGGCCTACTATCAGGAAACCGGCAGGGCCGGACGGGACGGTGAGCCTGCGGAAGCGCTGCTGTTCTACAATCTGCAGGATGTGATTACACTGCGCCAGTTTGTGGAACAGTCGGATGCTGATGAGACGCACAAGCGTATCGAAAGCCAGAAGCTGGAGCGCATGCTGGGCTACTGTGAACTGACAAGCTGCCGACGGCAGGCACTGCTGGCGTATTTCGGTGATGAACTGCAGGAGCCATGCGGTAACTGCGATATCTGTCTTGACCCGCCAAAGACCTGGGACGGTACTGTCGCCGCGCAGAAAGCATTGTCCTGTGTGCATCATACGGGGCAGCGCTTCGGTGTCAGCTATCTGGTGGACGTGCTGCTGGGCAAGGACAATGAGCGTATCCGAAAGTTTGGGCATCAGGCTATCAGTACCTGGGGAATCGGAAAGGAACTGTCACAGAAACAGTGGCGTGGTCTTTTCAGGCAGCTGATCGCCCAGGGATACCTCGCGGTGGATCAGGAAGGCCACGGCGGATTGCGTCTTGCCGAATCCTGTCGCCCGCTGTTGCGGGGAGAGCAGGTTCTTCTGCTGAGGGAAGAAAGCAAAACGGCGAAGAGGGCGCCCCGAAAAAGCAAGGGCGGTTATACTGGAGCCAATCCGCAGCTGTGGGAAGCCCTGCGCAAGAAGCGCATGGAACTGGCCCAGGCGCAGGGATTGCCGCCCTATGTTATTTTTCATGATGCAACACTGATGGCGATGATGGAGTATCTCCCGCGGGATATGAATCAGATGAGCAGGATATCAGGTGTTGGCGCCAGCAAGCTCGAAGCCTACGGTGAAGCTTTTCTGGCAGTACTGGCTGAATATGATCGGGTGCCAGCGCCGGATACGGCTTCAGAAAGCATTGCCCTGTTTCGCTGTGGTTTTGGTGTGGAGGAGATTGCCAGACGCCGTGAACTCAAGCCTTCCACTATCTATAGTCACCTGGCAACAGGCATCGAACAGGGACAGGTGGCACTGCAGGAGGTAGTGGATCTGCCGCCGGACCGGATTCAGCTTATCCAGGATATGATGCTGGAACAACAGGATGTCATTCGTCTTGGACCTGTGTTCGAGGCGCTGGATGAAACGGTAAGCTATGGCGAGCTGACCTGTATCCGTGCGTCGCTGAATCAGTGAACCAAGTGTTGGTATTGACTGTCATGGCGCAGGACGATGCTACCCTGGATCATGGAAAAACCGCTGTCCGTAGGTCGGACCTCAGCCCGACACGAGGCGGCTGGTTGCCGGGCTGAAGCACGACCTACAGAAAACCAAGAGCTTAGATGTTTTTCCACATTAACAAGTAAATACAGAGTGAATGGAGAAAAAATATGCAACTGGGAATGATCGGTCTGGGCAGGATGGGGGCAAACATGGTGAAACGCCTCATGCGGTCAGGAATCGAATGCGTCGTGTACGACAACAATCCGTCAGCAGTGGAAGGACTCGAGTCTGAGGGCGCTGTTGGCGCCAGGAATCTAAAGGACCTGGTAGACCGGCTGCAGGGTCCCAGGCATATCTGGATGATGATTCCCACGGCCTATGTGGATAGCCTGATCGATGAGCTGAAGCCCCTGCTGTCTGCCGGTGACACCCTGATCGATGGTGGCAACTCCTATTACAAGAATGACATCGACCACGCCGGGCAGCTGGCTGCTGCAGATATCCATTTTGTGGATGTGGGTACCAGCGGTGGTGTCTGGGGCCTGGAGCGGGGATACTGTCTGATGATCGGCGGTGAAAAAACGGTGGTGAAGCGTCTGGAACCCGTGTTTTCCGCACTGGCGCCGGGAATGGGAGATATTCCGCGCACTGAGGGCAGAGCAGGGGAGCCGAGCCAGTCAGAACAGGGCTATCTGCACTGCGGACCCGCAGGTGCCGGGCATTTCGTGAAAATGGTCCACAACGGCATCGAGTATGCGCTGATGGCGGCCTATGCGGAAGGCATCAACCTGTTGCGCCATGCGAATGTGGGCAAGGATACGCGGGACCAGGACGCGGAAACGGCACCGCTGAGCGATCCCAGGGCCTTTCAGTACGATATCGATGTTACCGAAGTCGCGGAAGTGTGGCGCCGGGGCAGTGTCATTGGTTCCTGGCTGCTGGATCTGACGGCAAATGCCCTGAGCAAGAATCCGGAGCTGGACAGTTTTTCTGGCAAGGTTTCCGATTCCGGTGAGGGTCGCTGGACCAATATCGCCGCCATCGAGGCGGGTGTGCCTGTGCATGTGCTCAGTGCAGCGCTGTTTGACCGTTTTGCCTCCCGTGGAGAGGCGGATTTCGGCAATCGTATCCTGTCCGCCATGCGCTATGAGTTTGGTGGACACCACGAAAAGGAGTAGGCCTCTCTCGGCCTGCTGCCCGCATTGTGAATAAAGCAGGGTCTTCGCGGGCCATTGAAAAACAGGATTTTTCGGTTTCCAATGCTGAAAAATCCATGGCTGGACTTTTTCAGCATCCTGTTTGTCCCGAAAGAAGGGAAGGATGCGCCTTCCCGCCACCGGTGATCAGGGGAGAACGGGCTTTCCGTCCTTGAGTGGGATCTGTTTGCCGGGCTTTTCTTTCATCTGTACCT
>DRLF01000033.1 GCA_011051425.1 Thiolapillus brandeum
GCGGCAAGTTCTGGGAGATCATCATCATCTGGTCGGCCAGCTATGTCACCTTCACCCTGCTGGGCCTGCAATATGCCATGCTGCTGGGGGTTCTGGTGGGGCTTTCCGTGATCATCCCCTACATCGGCGCCACTGTGGTCACCTTTCCGGTGCTGGCTGTGGGCTGGTTCCAGTGGGGCTGGACGGCGGATTTCGGCTGGCTGGCGCTGGCCTATTTCATCATTCAGGGGCTCGATGGCAATGTGCTGGTGCCCCTGCTGTTCTCCGAAGTGGTGAGCCTGCACCCCATCGCCATTATCGTGGCTATCCTGGTGTTTGGTGGCTTCTGGGGATTCTGGGGCGTGTTCTTCGCCATCCCCCTGGCAACTCTCGTGAATGCGGTGATTCAGGCCTGGCCTTCCCGGGCTGAACTCGACGACCGCCTGCAGAAACAACGCGCCTAGGAACCTGTCGGGTTGAATCCGACATACTTCTGCGTTTCATAACATGCGCGGAATGCGCACCGTGAAAGTGGTGCCGCTTTCCGTATCCGATGTGACAGCCACACTCCCGCCATGGGCCTGAACCAGGCGCCGTACGATGGCCAGTCCGAGTCCTGTGCCGTTGGCCTTGGTGGTGAAGAAGGGCTCGAAAAGGTGTTCCAGATTCTCCGGCGCTATGGGATCGCCCCGGTTGGTGACGTCCACCTGAATCACCTTGTCAGTGTCTTTGCTGCGTACCCTGATGGTGACTGCTGAATTTGCCGTCGTTGCCTCGATGGCATTTCCCAACAGGTTGAGAAAGATCTGCAGAAGCCTGTCGGGATCTGCGTGCAGGGGCAATGTGTCTTCGGGGCAATCCAGTGCAATGGCAGCCTTGTGTGTTTCCGCCTGCGGCTTGCGGCTCGCGATGGCTTTTTCCAGTATGAGACAGAGATCTGTCGATTCCGTTTTCAGCGTCAGCGGGCGGGCGTACAGCAGGATGTCCGCCAGCAGGCGGTTGATACGGGCCATTTCCTGTTCGGCCAGCAGCAGGCGCTTGTGGGCGGCTTCAGGCAGTTCAGTGTTCTCGAAATAATCCAGGGCCATGCTCACGGTAGCCAGGGGAGTGCGGATTTCGTGGGCGATATCGGAGACGAACTGACCAATGGCGGCCAGGCGTGCGTGCTCAGCAAGCTTCAAAGTGCGGCTGAAACTCAGGGTTATGACCGTGGCCAGATTGGACAACAGCTGGGTATGTTCCTGCCCGTAGGCATGGGCCTGGCGGGTGGCGAACACCAGCACGCCGGGGATGGGGCTTTGGGAGGTGACTGGAAGGAAGATGGCGTCCCGGCGCTGCCGGTCGGTAAGCACCTGCAGGAAGCGGTAAGAGGAGCTCAGTTGTGCGACCTCCTGGATATCGGGAATATGCAGGGGTTCGCCGCTGTTCAGGCATTGCTCCAGCAGCGTGTCCTTCAGGGGGAAACGCAGAATGCCCAGTTCTTCGGGAACGCCGTCACTGTAGGCCCGTTCCAGCTGAATCTGTCCGTCCGTGGATACGAACAGCACGCCCACCCAGTCCAGGGGCAGCAGTTCGGGAAAGGTGTGGGACACGAATTCCAGGGTCTCGTTAAGGTCACTGCCCTCCTGCAGACGCGCTGTCAGCTTGAACAGGGAATTCAAACGTGATGACAGCTGATTGAAGGACAGGGCCAGGAAACCGATTTCATTGTTTGCCGTAACCGGCATCCGGTAGCTGAAATTGCCCGCCGAGGCCTGCCGGAAGCCCTCGGCCGAACCGCTCAGGGGGCGCAGTACCTGGCGATAGAACCAGAGCATGATGCCGATAGCGATGATCAGGGCCACGGCGAAGGAAGCCCGGATGATGATGTTGGTTTCCCGCGTGCGTTGCTGTATGTCTTCATCGAGCGCTTTGAGCAGGTTGCGCGTTTTCTGCAACAGTTCGGGGTTGCGATCCACGATCAGCTTTGCCGCATCCGCAAGATGAGGCATTTTGTCCGGGCCCATGACCTTGTCCAGGTCGAGCATGAATTTCTTCCAGTAATCTTCCAGCTCATAAGCGGCATCCAGTGTGTTTTCGCTCAGTACCGGGTTCATGGGTTCATGGATTTCCAGCTGACGCTGAAAATCACCGCTGGAAAAGGCTGCGCAGATATCGTCGAACTGCCCGGTGTTGTTCATCAGATCCTGGTAGTAGAGACGCAGGTCACGGGTATAGGCCGCAGTGTCCTGGGGCGTGTTTTTTTCGTAGTTCATGGCCTGCATGGCCATGTGCTGGGCAGTGGCCTGAAGCTCTCCTGCCAGGCGCAGCAGAGCGCCCTGGGTACGCTGCTCGTCCAGGATCTTGAGCGTGTGCATGCTGAAAAAGCTGAACAGGGCGATCAGCGCCAGCAGGGCAATGCCAATCTGAAATTTGAGCGTGTGGGTGAATTTCAAATGTCGACTCCATTTTTTTCAGCAGCGCCTAGAGTATGCCAGTAAAATACAACGTTTGGCGGCTGCAGGGATAATTCTGGTCGCTGTAACTGATCAGACCTTGTTCATGACCATGAATCTTTCAGACCTGAACGAATTATTGAGCATCCGCGACTGGGTACGCTGGGGTGCCAGCCGCTTTGGTGAGGCCGGGCTGTTTTTCGGTCATGGTACAGACAACGCATTCGACGAGTCTCTGGCACTGGTGCTGCATGCCCTGCATCTGGATCATAGCCTGCCCCGGGATTTTCTCGACACCCGCCTGACCCGGCAGGAGAAGGAGCGGGTGCTGGACTATCTGCAACGGCGCCTGGAAGAACACGTGCCCGCTGCCTACATCACCCATGAGGCGCATTTCGCCGGGCTCAGTTTCTACGTCAATGAAAACGTGCTGGTGCCGCGTTCGCCTGTCGCCGAACTGATCGAGTCGGGTTTCGAGCCCTGGCTGCAGGCGGATGCTGATTTGCAGGTGCTGGACCTGTGTACCGGCTCCGGCTGCATTGCCATCGCCTGCGCACACTATCTGCCTCATGCGACGGTGGATGCCTCGGATATTTCTCCTTCGGCACTGGAAGTGGCCCGGGTAAACGTGGAACGACACCAGCTGCAGGATCAGGTGAACCTTTACCGCTCGGATCTGTTCGAAGAACTGCCGGAGCAGCAGTATGACCTGATCGTCAGTAATCCTCCCTATGTCAGCATGGAGGAAATGCAGACCCTGCCGGATGAGTTTCAGCATGAGCCCGCGCTGGGGCTGGAAGCGGGAGAGGATGGCATGGATATCGTGGCACGGATACTCTGCGAGGGGCTTCGTTACCTCAAGCCGGGTGGTATCATGATCGTTGAAGTGGGTGACAGCATGGGGCATTTGATGGCCCGCTACCCGCAAGTACCTTTTTTATGGCTGGATTTCGAGCGGGGAGGGCATGGTGTGTTCCTGCTCACCGCCGAACAGCTGCAACAGTATGAAGAGTTTTTCCTGGAGGAATGTGAATCATGAGTCTGCGTCGCGCAAAAACCGCGGATGAATATGTCGAGTGGATCAAGAATGCCGTGTTCGAGGCCAAGGATCTGAAAGACTGCTTCATGTTCGAGATCGAGGACATGACACGCTTTCCTTCCTGGGTCGAGCCCCTGGAACAGAGCATCAGGCAGGTACACCAGTCCATGGTGGATGGCACCTATCACTTCGGGCGGGAGGACCTGCCTTTCATGGATATCCTCTATCGCTACGGTGATCAGATTCCTTTTCATACCCTGCTCAAACAGATCAACGAAACCCATCGCAAGGGGCTGGAAGTCGATGAAGATGAATGACGTTCTGCCCGTTTCAACCGGAAAAGCCTAATGGAACAGCAACTCATACTGGATGACGCTCTGATAGCCAAGTACGATCAGAGCGGCCCCCGTTATACTTCTTACCCCACGGCGGTGCAGTTTCACGATGGCTTTACGGCCGAAAACTACGCCACCATTGCCAGGCAGACCAATGCCAGTGGCCGTCCCCTGTCTCTGTATTTCCACATACCCTTCTGCGATACGATCTGCTTTTATTGTGCCTGTAACAAGGTAGCCACCAAGGATCGCAGCAAGGGTGACGAGTACCTGCAGCGCCTGTACCGCGAAATCGCCCTGCAGGGAGAGCTTTTCGATCCCGAGCGCCCCGTGGAGCAACTGCACTGGGGTGGTGGTACGCCGACCTTTATCAGCCACGCGGAGATGCGCCAGCTTATGAAAGTGACAGGCGAGCATTTCCACCTGCTGGACAATGATGAAGGTGAATATTCCATCGAGATCGATCCCCGCGAGGCCACTGCCGAAACCGTCGCCGTGCTGCGGGATATCGGCTTCAACCGCATGAGCCTGGGGGTACAGGATTTCGATCCTCAGGTGCAGAAAGCGGTCAATCGCATCCAGAGTGAGGAAGAAACCCTGGCAGTGCTGAATGCAGCCCGTTCGGAAGGTTTCCGTTCGGTGAGCATCGACCTGATCTACGGGCTGCCGCATCAGACCCGAGAAAGTTTTTCTGCCACCCTGGACCGTATCATCGAGGTCGGTCCGGATCGCCTGTCCGTTTTCAACTATGCCCACCTGCCGCAGATCTTCAAACCCCAGCGCCGCATCGAAGTGAACGAACTGCCGCCGCCGGAAGTGAAACTGGAGATTCTTCACATGACCGCCAGCAAGCTGGCCGATGCCGGTTACGTCTACATCGGCATGGATCATTTCGCGCGGCCGGATGATGAACTGGCTGTCGCCCAGCGGGAAGGTACGCTGTACCGCAATTTTCAGGGTTATTCCACCCATGCCAATTGCGATCTGATTGGCATGGGCATCACCTCCATCGGTTCGGTGGGCAATTGCTACGCGCAGAACATCAAAGAGTTGGATGCCTACTATGAACGGATCGATGCAGGGCAGTTGCCCGTGTTCCGCGGCATCGAGCTGAGCAAGGATGATGAGCTGCGCAGGGATGTGATCACACAGCTTATCTGTCACTTTGCGCTGGATTTCCATGCCGTGGAAAAGCGCTGGAACATCGATTTTAAAACCTACTTTGGTGCGGAGCTGAAAAGCCTGCAGAACATGGTGGAAGACGGCCTGCTGGAAATCAGTGATGCAGGTATAAAAGTCATGCCCGTGGGACAGATGCTGATCCGCAATATATGCATGGTGTTTGATGCCTATCTGAAGGACAGCAAAGGCCAGCGTTTTTCAAAAGTTATCTAGTCAAATTCAAATCAGGAGCAGTAAAATGAGCAGGAAAAAAGACGACGAAAAGATCAAGAAAGCCACAAAAAAAACGGCAGTAAAAAAGAAAGCTGCGAAGAAGAAAGTGAGCAAGAAAAAGGTCGCAAAGAAAAAGGTCGCGAAAAAGAAAGTCAGCAAGAAAAAATCAGCTGCCAAAAAGCAGCCTGTGATGAAAGTCAGTGACCAGGAACGCTACGAGATGATTCAGCGCCATGCTTATTTCCTGGCTGAAGCAAGGAATTTTCATCCTGGCCACGAGCAGGACGACTGGCATGAAGCAGAACGTTTCGTGGACGAGATGCTGAAAAAGCGTTGATCCCCGGAATTATGGAGTCCCCTTTTATCCCGGTGCAAGCCGGGATTCAGGGGGTTACTCCCCCCTGGTACTGAAGTTTTTTATCTAACCGGGCAACTGCGTGATGGCCGCCAGTTTCTGCCCGTACAAATAGGTCAATATCATCAGGGCGGGAACGATCAGGCCGAAGCCACGTACGATCCTGCGGATTACCGGGCTGGCGTGGTTCAGTTCCATGAACTGATCGATAATCAGCCGTCCCTTGATGGTCGTAATCACCGCTACGCTTACCGTGACCCAGAACCCCGGTTGGGCGTATTCCCCCATTAGCGTACCGCTCAGGGTAAGCACCATGAGCAGCATCCAGCTGAGCGTGAGTTTAGCGGCGGTCATGGCAGCACATAGAAAAGCGGAAATATCATCAGCCAGATCAGGTCCGTGGCATGCCAGTAGCTGGCGAACGCCACCAGGCCATTGTGATTGTCGGCACTGTAGCCGCCAAAGCCGGTTCTGAACATGATCCATACCAGCCCCAGCAGTCCCCAGCTCACATGAACCAGATGGTTGAAGGTCAGATAGTAGTAGGACATCTGAAACACGTCACCGCCGCCGACCACACCGTGGCCGATGTTCCAGCGAATCTCCAGTGCCTTGACCACAGGATAACCAGCACCTGTCACAAAGGCGGCAATCAGCCAGCGCAATGCAATGCCGGAACAGTCCCGGCGCATGGCGAGTACGGCTCGGGCCACGAAATAGCTGCTCGTCAGCATAATGACTGTGTTGGCGGTACCGGCTGCCAGAGAAAGCTTTTGCGGCCCTTCGTGAAAAGCCTGGGGGTGATTGATGCGGGCGAAGAAGTACACCAGAAACATCAGGGTGAATTCTGTCAGTTCGGCAAAGATACCTACCCAGATGGCACGGTTGCCGGGGATGCCTGCCGACCCGCTGACCGTGCCATCTTCAGGAGGGGGGCTGAACATACCCCCGTCGCTGGAAAAAACGGGGCTATGCGCCTGTGGGTTTGGCGAAGAAGTCAAAGAATATCCACATCAGGACGGATGAGGTGGCCAGGGTGAGCAGCATGGCAGGCGTGCCTTTGCGAAACCACAGTCCGGGGGTGATACGCAAACTGTCATCCCCGGTTTCCCTGGCGAGCCGCTCAGAAATGGTCACGATGAATACATTGGCAGTGGAACCCAGGTGAGTGCCGTTGCCGCCCATGCCCACACCAATGGCCAGCGCCCACCACAGAGGTGTGACATTGATGCCCTGCTGTTCCATGCCCAGCAAAATGGGAATCATGGCCGCGGTAAACGGAATGTTGTCTATCATTGCAGACAGGATAGCCGCACCCCACATGAGCAAGATGGATGCAAGGAGCAGGTCTGATTCGACGAAGGGACGGATATACTGCCCGAGGTATTCCAGGAAATGGCTGTGCTCGACGCCGCCTACGAGTACGAAAAGGGATGCAAAAAACATCAGCAGGCTCATCTCTACATCCTGCAGGCTGCGGTCCATGTCTATTTTTTTACCGATAAACAGCAGGACGGTGAGGCCCAGTACGGCAACCACCCAGGGTTCCCACTGCAGCGAATGGTGGACAATGAACAGAACAACCATTATTGCCAGTACGGCAAGCGCGGAGTACCAGGTTTGAGGATCTGCCAGTTCTTCCAGCTTTGAAAAATCGGGAGCAGTCGTTTTTTCCTGAAGTTCTTTGGAAAACAACCATTTTTGAGCCACCAGAATGCTGACCCAGGCAACAAAGACAATACCGCCCATATGAATGAAGAAGGTATTGAAATCGATGTTGGCTGCGGAACCTATCATCAGGTTGGGAGGGTCGCCGACCAGTGTGGCGACGCCGCCGGTATCAGACAGAAGCGCTGCAGCCAGCAAATAGGGCACCGGGCTCACTTTGAGTGCCTGGCAGATGAGAATGATCAGCGGACCAAATATCACCACGGTAGTGACATTGTCCAGCAACAGGGAAATGACGGTAACGGCAGTTCCCAGCAGCGCCAGCAACAAGAACTGTCGCCCCTTGCTGATATCGGCAATACGGTAGGCAAGCGCCTGAAAGCCGCCGGTGGGTATCATGATTGACACGATGGTCATCATCGCGCCGAGCAGGAATACCACGTTCCAGTCAATGGCATGCAGGGCCTGTTGCGGATCATAGAACCCCATGATCTGGCCGAGGATAACCATCAGTGCGGCACCGCCCATGGCAAATTTTGTACGGTGAAAACCGTGTACACCTTCGGTAAAAATACCGATAAAGGTGGCAGTCAGAATTGCGCCTGAAACAGCCATCTGCGTGTTCCAGGTCAATGTTTCAGTAATGACATGAGGTTCCATAAATACTCCGCTTTCAAAAAACCAGGTTCATCATAAGCATCATGACGATCAAGAATAACACGGTCATGATGCCGCCTGCCCTGATGAAATCCGGCACCCGGTAGCCGCCAGGACCCATGATCAGTGCATTCACCTGATGGGTGGGAATGAGGAAGGAATTGGAGGTTGCGATGGCGACGGTCAGAGCAAACACAGCCGGATTGCCGCCGGCGCCGATGGCGATGTTCACCGCCAGGGGTACCAGTAGTACAGTCGCGCCCACGTTGGACATGACCAGGGTAAAGAAGGTGGCCAGTGCAGCCACAGCGGTCTGAATGATCCAGACAGGCATGTCGCCAACCACCACAAGCACCTGATCTGCAATCCATTTTGCCGTACCGGAGGTTTCCACCGCCAGACCCAGGGGAATCAGGGATGCCAGCAGGAAGACAGTTTTCCAGCTCACGGCCTCGTAGGCTTCCTCGATTTTCAGCACGCCGGACAGCACCATGCCGATGGCGCCGGTTAGCAGTGCCACGGATAGGCGGATGTCGGTAAACAGCACCATGGAAAGAGCGATAGCAAAGAAAACAGCCGCTGGCAGCACCTTGTGAGGGCGCATTTCGTCCTCGCGGGGATACTCTGTGGTGATGACCACGAAATCACGATCCTTCTCTATTCTGGCCAGGGCATCCCAGGCGGTATGAACTACCAGGATATCGCCGGCCTGGAAGGGAATGTTGCGGATGTCGTCACCTTCGCGCAGGGTCTTGCCGTCGCGATGCAAACCGATCATGGCCAGTCCGTAAGTCTTGCGCATCCAGACATCCCGGGCACTTTTGCCAATCAGGCTGGAGCCAGGCGGGATCAGCACTTCGGCGATGCCTGCTTTGCTGGTGGACAGGTCGTCCACGAATGTACGCATGACCTCGCGTTTCTTCAGGTTGTATTTTTCAACGAAATGATCCAGATCATGAGGGTCTGCAACAACGCCCAGCACCATGCCTGCCTGGATTTCCACATCGCGTGCCAGGGCGCCGGGTCCCACCCGGTTGCCTTCCCCCGGTCGTTTGGTGGCGATGATGCGCACCCTGTAGGTGGTCTCGACATCGTCGAGCATTTTACCGACCAGGTCGCTGTTGTCTGTAACCACCACTTCGGTGACCGCGTAGTCCACGCCATAGACATCATGAAAGTAGCCCATGGGGTCTGAACCTTTGGTGCTGCTTTCTTCGGATACGGCCTTGGGCAGAACGAATCTGCCGGCCAGAACGAAGTACAGGATGCCCGTTGTTACCAGGGCAATGCCCACCGGTGTGACGGAGAACAGCCCCCAGGTATCCATTTGCTGATCTGCAGGCAGCGCTTTGTTCGAAGTGAGTATCAGGTCATTGAGAAGGATAAGCGGACTGGAGCCGACCATCGTCATGGTGCCGCCAAGAATTGCAGTAAATCCCATGGGCATGAGCAGCCGGGACATGGGCAGGCCGGAACGGGCAGAGATGCGCGATACTACCGGCAGGAACAGGGCGGCAGCGCCCACATTCTGCATGAAAGAGGAGATGAAACCCACTGTGGCCGAAATGATGGGGATGATGCGTTTTTCCGTCGTGCCACCGACCTTGAGAATGAAGGCCGCCACCTTGCTCATGATGCCTGTCTTGTCCAGTCCCGCGCCAATGATCATGACAGCGATGATGGACATGACGGCATTGGAGGAGAAACCGTCGAAAAGGTGTTTGTTGTCCACCAGCCCCTGCTCGAGTCCCATCAGCGGCGCGAACAGGGTTGTCAGTCCCAGCAGCACCATCACCGTGGTGGCGGCAACATCCACGCCCACTACTTCGAAGACAAAAAGATAGATGGTCAAAACCAGTATGGCGCTGACCCAGGCAATTTCTACCGACGGTACGGCAAAAGCCAGAAAGATGGCAAGAGCGGTAAACACCACGGCGCCGACAATCTGTTTTTTCGAAATGATGCCAGGTGTGCTTACGGTTTGTTCTTCATCTGCGAGTTTGTTCATCTATGCTCTCGTCGGTATGAAAATGTGTTTGCGCGTATATGCCGGCCAGCCCATGCCTGTACGTTTGCGGCACGCACGGGAAAATGCGGTGCGGTCGCGACGCTTAATTTGACAAAATTGATTCTGGCCTAAAAGGCAATGTTCTTCAGACGGTCCGCAGAGCAATCAGCTGGTCTACTGATTCTTTGGAATGGTCTGAAGTACGGATTCGGGTCCACCCCTGCTCGCTGTTCTTTCCCGTGATTGCCAGTGCGAGTATGTTTTCGTCTGGTGACAAACATCGGCAACGGAATACGCCAGCCTGGCGCATCAATCCCCCAATTGTGCAATGCCGAACAATGCCATCGTCTTTTTTTGAATTAAATCATGTTTTGTGGGGGATTGCGAACAAACTGTGGCAGTGCAGGGTGTAAACAGAGAAAGCGCACAATCCGGTGGTGGATCTGTCGTTGCACGCCCTGGTTCCAGGCATTTGCAGTGTGAGACTATTTGTTGATGAACAGGTGTGTTGTGCCTGTTTTCGATTCATGAAAGGCATCCGGGAAACGGCTTTTGAAGTAGCACACAGCATTCAGACCGGTGCAATGGTTCGGTGCAAGGTAGTGAATGGAAAGCTGTTGCAGATTTTCGCCGGTGAAAGCCAGTCGTTCGGCTGTGGCATGCAGCAGGTGCATGCCTCCCATGACGGCATGGATGTTTTTGACACCGCTTATCTGCTGAATGTATTCCAGTGTGTTGATGACACCGGAATGGCCACACCCCAGCAGCACGACCAGTCCTTTGGGGGTCTCGATGAACAGGGCCTGGTCGTCGGCCAGGACATCCTCCCGCGTGCGATCCGGATCCAGATAGAAGGGGCCGCCCGTGTCCTCGATATTGTGTTTGCGCGGGATCTCGCCGGTGACATGGATGCCGGAAATGATTTCCGTCGGGCTTCGCGTATGGATGCACTCGTTTGCCAGGGAGGCGAGCTTTCCCTCGTGGACAATCGATGCGCCAATCATCCTGCCATTGCGGTTGAACTTTTCTTTCAGCGCCTGAGGATGAAAATAGACATCAGCCGGTCCTGTCATCTCAAGAGCACTGACAAGCCCGCCTGCATGATCATAGTGTCCATGACTCAGAATGATGGCTTCCACCGTTTCCATCGGGATGTTCATCTGTGCAGCGTTGTGCGCCAGTGCCAGACTCTGTCCCGTATCGAACAGCAGACGGTGTCCATCAGCTTCGACAAAAAAGGCGACCCCGTGTTCAGCCAGCAGTCCGGGATCGCCCGTGGTGTTCTCGACAAGTTGGGTGATAGTCAGGTTGTTGATCATGGCTTTGCTTCTAACTCATCCTTTTCCCGCTGATGTATCCTGATATTCAGTGTGTTGAATTATCTGCGACCGCGGCGCGGCC
>DRLF01000034.1 GCA_011051425.1 Thiolapillus brandeum
ATCGTTGTGCCTGGCGATACGCGCCAGCTGGCGCTCGGATGCCTCGTCGAAACCGCGAAAATCACTGACGAAGATCACCAGGCTGCCCGGATGCGCGGTACGGCGCATACGCCGGAATATCTTTTCCATGGAAGGGTTTCCCGCTTCCGCCACCGGTCGGGAAGCGCCATCAGACAGGGAGCGGATGAAACGCAACACGGACTGCTTTCCCCTGCGGGGACGAAACTCCGTGAAACCCTGTTCCGAGTAGATCTCTCCACCGATACGGTCACCCGCCTGGTGGGTGGTCCAGGCCAGCAGCGCAGCGAGGCGCGCGGCCTGCACCCATTTGAACCGCCCCCGCGTGGCAAAGAACATGGGCTGGCGGGCATCCACGCTGATCAGTACCGGGCGTTCGCGTTCCTCACGGAAAACCTTGCTGTGGGTCTTGCCGGTGCGGGCGGTGACCCGCCAGTCGATGTTGCGCACATCGTCTCCCGGCTGGTACGGACGGGACTCGTCGAACTCCATGCCCCGGCCACGCATGCGAGAGATGTATTGTCCACCCTGGCGCGCACGGATGACCTTCGGACGCAACTGCAGCTGGTGCGCGCTGTTGCTCAGGGCTATGAGTTCGGCCAGACCGACCGAAACGGGGGAAACGACGGTTTCTGCTGCGGTGTGCATCTCAGGGCACGGGCACCAGTGAAACCAGCTCGGCGATGAAACGGTCTGGCGTCACGCCTTCCGCTTCCGCCTCGTAGTTGAGAATCAGGCGGTGACGCAATACGTCGAAGGCCATGCTCTGCACGTCTTCGGGCGACACATAGTCCCGTCCTGCCAGCCAGGCATGGGCGCGGGCGCTGCGATCCAGCCCGATGGAAGCCCTGGGGCTGGCGCCGTATTCTATCCAGCCGGCGAGCTGCTCACTGTAAGCTGCGGGGTTGCGCGTGGCCAGCACCAGTTGCAGCAGGTATTCCTCAACTGCTTCGGACATGTGGATATCCAGCACCTGACGGCGGGCTTCGAAAAGATCTTCCTGGCTGAGCAGCTCGGGTATGGCCTGCGCCTTGTGATCCAGCTCACCACGCGCTTCAGCCCGCGCCAGGTCCAGGATCTGCTTTTCGTAACGCAGCTCAGGATAGTCGATGAAAACGTGCAGCAGAAAACGGTCCAGCTGTGCTTCCGGCAACGGATAGGTGCCTTCCTGCTCGATGGGATTCTGGGTCGCCATGACCAGAAAAAGCGGCGGCAGCGGATAAGAGGTATTGCCGACGGTAATCTGGCGCTCCGCCATTGCTTCCAGCAAGGCAGACTGTACCTTGGCTGGAGCCCGGTTGATTTCGTCTGCCAGCACCAGGTTGTTGAACAATGGCCCCTGCTGGAATACGAAGCTGCCGTCCTGGGGACGGTAGATATCGGTACCGGTCAGGTCCGCGGGAAGCAGATCGGGGGTAAACTGGATGCGGTGGAAACTGCCTTCGATACCGTCACTCAGAATCTTGATGGCCTTGGTCTTCGCCAGGCCTGGGGCACCTTCCACCAGCAGGTGACCATCCGCCAGCAGCACCACCAGCAGGCGGTTCACCAGTTTCTCCTGACCCAGAATGTGCGATTGCATGTGTTCCTGCAGGGTCATGAAGGCCTGTTGTTCTTTACTGGTCGTTGCTGACATGTTTTTTCTCCGAACTGTATTTTTTGCCAATTTAGAGATTGTTAATTCGATTTAGTTCAGCTACATGGGGACGAAGACCGGTAAAAACAATCCGCGTCCTATAAGCCTGCTCCCGGCAGGGTTGAATTAACGCTGCCTGGCCCAAATTTATGCACCGCTCCTTGATAAAATCCTATAATAGCGCTGCAGCCTGTTTCAGCGGGCAGGCCGCAGGCAGCACAGGAAGGCATTGGCAATACCGGACATTGCTTTATCTACATTAACAGCGGTAACGGTTCCATCCATATTCAGGCCCATACAAACCATGAAAACCGATCACTCTGACGACTTGACATATCATCAGCTGGAAAAGCTGAAGATTCAGTCAGACAAGCTCATGTTTGGTATGTATGTCTGTGAACTGGATCGCCCCTGGTCGGAGACGCCGTTTTTGTTACAGGGTTTTACGCTGCGGGACGTCGAGGATATTGCGGAAATACAGAAACACTGTGAATACGTCTATATCGACGTGAGAAAATCCACCCACGGGAAGGAAGCAGCTCCCTCCCCGCCTGACACCGGCAGCAGACAGGCACCAATGAACCCCTCCCGCAGTTCAATTCTCAAGACAACTTCCGCTGCATCCCCCAAGGGAGGCATATTTGAGGGCCTGGGGCTGCACATCAAGACCTCCAAGCAGCAACCGGCGCCTCCCGAAGATGACACTGCCTTCCTGCGTTCACTGAAGACATCCATAAACAACCGGGAAAACACCAGAAAGCTGGTGAAGTCCATCATGGAAGACATCCGCCTGGGAAAAAGCATCGATACCCCGGCTGCCAAGGAGGCTGTGGCTGCGTGTGTGGACAACGTGATGATGAACAAGGACGCCAACCTGCTGCTGACCCGGTTGCGCAACAAGGATGAATACACTTCCGAGCACAGCCTCAACGTCGCCATTATTTCCATTGCTTTCGGTCGCCATGTGGGAATGAACAGGGCAGAACTCAATGTACTGGGCCTTTGCGGCCTGTTGCATGATATGGGGAAAATGCTGACGCCAATCGATATCCTGAACAAACCGGGCAAACTGACCGAGGACGAAATGGCGGTCATGAAGCACCACCCCCTCGATGGGAAGGAGATTCTGCTCAACAGCGACAAGGTCATGGATGTGGTCATCGACACGGCCTATGGCCATCATGAGCGTCTCAAGGGTCAGGGCTATCCCAGGGGCGTTCAGGCTACCGAAATCCCCCTGTACACGCGTATGGTTACCATCGCCGATGTGTTCGATGCCGTGACCGGCGACCGCGTCTATCGCCGCGGTGAAACGGCAGAGACAGCCCTGAGCATCCTGCACCGAAACGCGGGAAGTGCTTTCGATGAATCACTGGTGATGCAGTTCATCCAGAACATCGGCACCTATCCACTGGGCAGCATCGTGGAAATGAGCAACGGTGAGGTGGGTATCGTGGTGGACAACAACCCCACGCACCGCCTGCGGCCAAAAATCAAGCTTCTGATGACCAACGCCAAGGAAACCCGGGAACCACATACCATCGACCTGGCCACCCATCCCAGAGATATTGCCGGCAACCCTTACCGTATCAAGACCTCACACCGCCCGGGATCCTTCGGCATCAATCTGACGGAGCACATCAACAGCTACGTCAAACGGGACTGAAACCACCCGCCAGACGGTTATTAACCCGGCGACCAAATATGTCGCCCTCAGTGCTTCAAACAGGACGCGTATCAAGGCGCGGCTTGCAGGCAATGGCAAGCCCTTGTCAAAAGCCGCAACACCGATACGGGTCCTGTTTGAAGCACCTAACAAATAG
>DRLF01000035.1 GCA_011051425.1 Thiolapillus brandeum
AAACGCCCGTGGCGGCCCAGACGTATGGACAGGGGGCTGTCGCACTTGGGACATTTCTCGTCCATCTTTTCCTGGGTGACGTCTGAGCGCTGCACGTTTTCCAGGGTGTGGTCGATGCGTTCTTTGAAGGGCTTCCAGAATTTTTCCAGCAGGGGAACCCATTCCTCCTCACCGCGGGCCACGGCATCCAACTCGTCTTCGAGCTTGGCGGTGAAGTCGTAGTCCACGTACTGAGTGAAGTAGTTGGTGAGAAACTTGTTCACCACCCGACCCACGTCCGTGGGATAGAAGCGCTTCTTCTCCAGCTCCACGTATTCGCGGTCCTGGAGAGTGGAGATGATGCTGGCATAGGTGGAGGGCCGGCCAATACCGTGCTCTTCCAGGGCTTTTACCAGACTGGCCTCGCTGTAGCGGGGCGGCGGCTCGGTGAAGTGCTGTTCGGGACGGATGGCCAGCAGGTCCACCTGCTCGCCTTCCTTGAGGGGGGGCAGCATCTTCTCGTCGCTGTCTTTTGTCTTCTTGTCGTCCTGACCTTCCTGGTACACGGCCATGAAACCGGGGTTGACGATGGTGGAGCCGTTGGCGCGGAACAGGTTGCCTTCGCCGGCGGCCAGGTCCGCAGCCACGGTGTGCAGGGTGGCGTGCACCATCTGGCTGGCCAGAGTGCGTTTCCAGATCAGGTCGTAGAGCCGGGCCTGTTCCTTGCTTAGGTACTTGGTGAGATCCTTCGGGTGATAAAGGATGGAAGTCGGGCGGATGGCCTCGTGGGCTTCCTGGGCGTTTTTGGACTTGGTCTTGAACACCCGGGGCTTGTCCGGCACCTGCTCCTTGCCGTACTTGTCGGCGATGTAGCCGCGGATTTCCTCCACGGCTTCATTGGCCAGGGTCACGGAGTCGGTACGCATGTAGGTGATCAGACCCACGGCGCCATTGCCGATGTCCACGCCTTCATACAGTTGCTGGGCCACGCGCATGGTGCGGTTGGTGGTGAAGCCCAGCTTGCGTGCGGCTTCCTGTTGCAGGGTGGAGGTGGTGAAGGGCGCTGCCGGGTTGCGCCGGCGCTGCTTCTTGGTGACCTTGACCACATCCAGTTTGCCGCCGGCCTTTTCCAGGAGGGTCTTTTCGACTTCCCGGGCCTGTTTTTCCTCGGTGATGGTGAACTGTTCCACCTTGTCACCACCGTACTGGGCCAGCTTGGCCTTGAATTCGGCGCCTTCCTTCTTGAGGTCGGCTTCCACCGTCCAGTACTCGCGGCTCTTGAAGGCTTCGATCTCTTCCTCGCGCTCGACGATCATGCGCAGGGCGGGGCTCTGCACCCGTCCGGCGGACAGGCCGCGGCGGATCTTCTTCCACAGCAGGGGAGACAGGTTGAAACCCACCAGGTAGTCCAGGGCGCGCCGCGCCTGCTGGGCATTGACCAGGTCCATGGACAGTTCCCGGGGATGGGCGATGGCGTCCTGCACGGCCTTCTTTGTGATCTCGTTGAACACCACCCGGTGCACGGGCTTGCCCTTGAGGTATTTGCGGTTCTTCAGCAGCTCGTACAGATGCCAGGAGATGGCTTCACCTTCGCGGTCCGGGTCAGTCGCCAGGTACAGGGCGTCGGTGTTCTTGAGTTTGCTGGAGATGGCCTTGACGTGCTTGTCATTGCGCTCGATGGGCTGGTACTTCATCTGGAAATCGTGCTCGGTATCCACAGCGCCTTCCTTGGGTACCAGGTCGCGTACGTGTCCGTAGGAGGCGAGTACCTCGAAGTCCTTGCCAAGATATTTCTTGATGGTCTTGGCCTTGGCCGGTGATTCAACGATTACCAGATTCATAATATTCCATAGTCAAACGCCCGCTGTTGCGGGCGTGGGCAATTTTAAGTGCCTGAGGCGGGGTGTTGTCAAGAATCAGTGCAGCACGTCCGGGTTGCCGTTGTAGATAAGCTCTTCCATCAGTGCAAAGGCGCTTTCCTGTCCCGGCTGGTTGAGCAGCACCAGCAAAACGATCCATTTTACATCGTCGGCTTCCAGGTCTGGCGTGTCCAGCGCCATGGCGCGTTCGATGACCAGTTCCCGGCTAACGGGGTCCAATATGCCCGATTGTTCCAGGTAGAGCAACATGCCGCGGGTTTCCAGGTCGATGCGTTGCTGTTCCGAGGCGGTAAAGATGCGTGAGGACTGGCGGGTACTGGATGCGGCTTCCGTGATGGCGCCCTGCCGCCAGGCCAGCTCGTCCAGCCAGTCGAAGGCCTTGCGTATTTCCTCTTTTTCGAAACCGGCCTTGGACAGTTCCTCTTCCAGAAGGATCTGATCCTGGGGCTGGCTTTCAGTGTCCATGTAGTTTTCGTAGATGAAAATGAGGACATCGATAAGATTTTCGTTCACGGATTCGTTTCCAGGTTGGCGGATGGAGGATATCAGCCTGTTGCATCTGATTTGATACGGACAAACAAGCCGCCCGGTTCAGATGATACACGGCCTTCCATTTCCAGCAATAGTAACATGGAGGAGACCGCTTCGGGGGCCAGACCCGTTCTTTCCACCAGGGTATCCGTGGGCACGGGATCATATCCCATGGCATCAAGGAGTTGCCGGTGCTCACTATCCTCCGGGGAAGTGGATATGCTGGTATTCGTGTCGACAGGGGATGTGGGTTCAGCCAGAAACTGCTGCAGCTTGGGCGCCAGTTCCTCCAGCACGTCAGAAGCGGTTTCCACCAGTTTGGCGCCTTCGCGAATCAGGCGGTGACAGCCCCTGGCCAGCGGGTTGTGGATGGAGCCGGGGATGGCGAACACTTCGCGGTTGTGTTCGCCGGCCAGCCTGGCTGTGATCAGGGAGCCGCTCTTCAGTGCGGCCTCCACGACCAGCACGCCCAGGGAAAGGCCGCTGATGATGCGGTTGCGGCGGGGAAAATGCCCGCGTCTGGGGCTGGTGCCCGGGGGGAACTCGGAGATCAGAGCGCCGTTGTCGGCAATCTCGTGGGCCAGTTCTCTGTTGCTGGCGGGATAG
>DRLF01000036.1 GCA_011051425.1 Thiolapillus brandeum
AGTGGGCCTGCAGATCCTCGAACCGCCCCACCGAGTCCACCACGAGGCGGTCCCCGTCGGACAACCAGGTGTACTGCGGCCGCAGGTGCAACTGCTCGAAGATCTCCCGCCCCCGGAAGGCCTCGAGGACGAAGGTCCTGAAATCCTCATAGGGAAGGTATTTCTCGGCGTCCTTTCTGTCGTCCTCGTTGTCGCCGCCCTTCTTGAGATAGAAGAACGTGCTCACCAGTCGATCCCAGGGATTTCGCACAAAGGCGAAAGCGAAGCAGTCCGGGTCCATGTCCGCCTTGTAGCGGGCCAGCGATACGTAGTCCGGCTGCCGTATGTCGTGACCTATGACCGGAATCCGGTGCCGGTACCAGACGGGCAGCATGCTCTGGCCGCCGGTCTTGGGGATGTGCACAAAGATTATTTTCCTTTCAGAGCCCAACGTCGCGACCGGTAGATGTTTCGTTTCTAATTGCTGTAGAACAGGTTGAATGCCACGCTTATTCTTTCTTCATCACTCTGATTTTCCTCGACATGATGTGGCATCCACGAGGGGAAGATGACGAATTCGCCCTGTTGCGGCAAGTGGTTGTATGCAGGCGAGGTCAACGGAGTATGCCTTTCTATCGGCAGAGTGATACAGCTTGCCTGCGGCCTCGGGTCATGGGCAACAAACCGTCCACAGCCTTCGGGCGTCTTTAGATAATAAGCGCCGCTAAACATCGAATCCGGATGTGTGTGCAGCCTGTTATAGCTGCCCCGATGATTGACGTTGGCCCAGCAGCCATTCACGATCATGCTCATATTGGGCCTTATTCCTATCTGCTTGGCGATTGCCTGCATGGCATCCGACAAGGCTTTCTGAAACAACGGGATATTCCTGACATCGATGAAATCGCTGTGCCAGCCCCCACCCTGGTTGGAACGCGAAACACCCGACGCATCTCCCAGCTTGCCCTTGCGCATCTGGTCTATAAGCTGCGTCAGCTCGTTGTCCACTGCTTCATGTCGCGCAACCTTGAAAACCCATATGGGCGTGCAAAAACATTGTATCATGGGCATTTTAGCGCTCTATCCTCCTGTTCGTTAGAATCTGACACTACCAATCGCGCCCGTATCCAGACGTCGAAGGCATGCCATGTTGAAACTGGAAAGCAGCCTGTTCACACAACCATCAATGTATCCCGACAGATTCGACTTCACAAACGGATCATTGCGATTCTGCCGAATGACGAGAGAAACCTACAGAAACTCACCCTGGCTGGACAACAGAAAAGCCTGTGTCGATGGCGTCTACCATCCCATAAGTCTCGACCTTCTGATCCCCTATCACAGGCAGTCCCAAATTCAGGCGCCACCAAGACACTATATATTCCACACCTCCCATTGCTGCTCCACGCTTCTTGCCCGCTGCCTCGACGCACTGACGGCCTTCATGGCGCTGAAGGAGCCCGTCACCCTAAGACAACTGTCTGAGCTGAAGCGCAACATCAATTTTCCCGTGCTTGAAGCAAACGGCCAATGGCGACAACTTGTCAATCTCATCGAATCCCTGTTATCGAGAACAGGTGATTCGGAGGTGACCGCCCTCATAAAGCTGACGAGTATCTGCCACAATCTTATTCCCGATCTGCTGGCATCTGACGATGCCCGGGGCATCTTCCTGTACTCCGACCTGACAAGCCATATGGCATCCATGTACAAGGACAAGGCGCGCATAGACACCTACCTGGAAGTCTATTTCCCCTACCTTGTCCATGACATGGGGCAGTTGTGCGCCGGTTCGAGTATCAGACCAGACAGCCTCGAGACCCATGAAAAACTCGCACTGATGTGGGTGGCCCGCATCCTTTTCTATCTGCGACACAGGAATCAACATGCAATCGCCCACCTGAACAGCAAACAGTTTCTCGATCATCCCCGCAAAACCATGAATGCCGTATGCGACCACCTTCAGGTCAGGGTCTCATCACGGGAAATAGACGCAGTCATCACTGGCCCGTTGCTGAAACACGAAGCCAAATGGCGAAACATGCAGTATGACGCCCGATCGAGACACCTGGAACAGAATGTCATCGTTCGGAACCATGAATCAGAGATCCAGGCCGCCCATGACTGGGCCAGTCAATGGCTGCCCAGCCCGGATCTTCTGGAAGACATACCGGGTGACCTGTGCAGCTAAACCTCCAACGGCTTCCTGGCCGGGAGCCGTCCACACCCACACACCTACGCTCCACCAGCACCAGAACGTCCCCCGTATGACGCCATCCACGCTTTCCGATAGGCGTCCTCCAGGTACCGGACGAACAGATCGGTCTTGCAAACCGGGGAGTTTTGCATTGCCTCCCTCAACAGCAGGCGGGCCTCCACATCCGATCCGGTCGCGGTCGCAAGCCCCTTGGCGATGCTGACGTATTCATCCTCGCTGGATGCAATTCCCTTGCTGAACCCAACTCTTGACAGCAGGCTCGCACCGACCCTGGAAGCATGCACCTCTCCGACCAGCGTCACGACAGGAACCCCCATCCACAAGGCCTCGCACGTCGTGGTCGTACCATTGTATGGAAACGTATCCAGTGCAACGTCGACCAGATTATAGGCTTCGAGGTGCCCTTTCGTGGACTCTATGGGCGCGATAATGTCCAGGCGCTCCTCCTCTATGCCCTGATCCGCGAACAACTTCTTCAGACGCCGCGCAACCAGGGAATCCGAGGTCGCCTTGCTCTTGATCAGGAGACGGGAGCCGTCGACTTCCCTCAGAATCCTCGCCCATACGGAAACCACTCTCTCCGTCATCTTGGCAAGGTTGTTGAAAGAACCGAAGACGATCCCGCCAGATCTGCCCGCGCCACGAATTTCCGGCGAGCCTTCCGGCGGCTGGTAGCAAAGAAACCCGGTTGGAAGCCTTATCAGCTTTTCCGCGTAATATCTGTCCGAGTCGCCCGGGGGGTCTGCAACATCATCGGTAATGCGATAGTCCATCTCCTCCAGGCCCGTGGTATTCGGATAGCCAAGGTATGTGATCTGAACCAGTGCCGCCCTTCTGGCAAATACAGGCAATCTGTTGTGTGCGGTATGACCTGCCAGATCCACCAGAATATCGATGCCGTCGGAGCGCACCTTGTCGAGGATCTGATCATCCGACATGCCGGCAACCTGACACCAACTGTCACACTTCTCCTTGAGCCGCAATGAAACATCGTCCATGGCAGGGATGTCCGCATAGGCAGTCACATGGAACCTTTCCCTGTCATGCCCGGCCAGAACGGGCTCGATGAAACATGCGACGGGATGCGACCGAAGATCCGGCGAAAGATAGCCGATACGTATTTTCCCGCCCGCATCGAAAGGAACGCGCCGATCAACACTGCATGGCCGGGCGGCAACATGTAACTCCCGCCATCGAATGTGCTCAGCGAATATCTGCCGGGGATCGGGGGAGTCCAGATAGTTCAGGCACAGCAGCAGGCGACTGTGCGCGGTCCTTGAACCGGGGTGGCGCTCCACCACGCCTCTGAGTATGCATGCAGCACGCTCGGCATCACCCATATGCAGGTAGCACCTGGCCTGATTCACAAGCAAATGGTATTCGTGGGGAGCCTGCGCCAGTGCGCCATCCAGAAATTTCAGCGCCTCCTCTATCCTGCCCTGGTCGGTAAGAATGGCCGACAGGTTGTTCAGCGCCCCCATATGCCCGGGGCTGTATTCGAGAACACGCCGGTAATGAACCTCTGCAGCATCTGCATGCCCCGATTCCAGCATTGCGGTTGCCAGGCAGTAATGTGCCTCCACGAATTCTGGGCATGCCTGTATGGCACGCCTGTATGCCGAGACAGCCTGCTCATGCCGGCCCTGGCGATACACGGATACGCCATACTCCAGCAAAGCCCGGCAATTGTCTGGCTGAAGAGACAGCACGTGCCGCGCACAGTGCTCTGACTCTTGCAGCCTCCCCATGCCCCTGACCAGGCCGGCAAGATCCAGCCAGGCGTCCGCATCATCGGGATTGTCACGACACAATGCCATGTAGACATTCGCGGCCTCGGCCAGCTTCTTCTTCTTTACGAGAGCAGCAGCCCGTTTTCGGGCGGCCCGAGATGTTCTTCGCTCAGTCGACATGGATATCAAATAACGACACCGGCCTCTCCGAGCGCATTGCGCAGGGCATCCAGGTGCTTCTCATAGTTACGCCATCGCCCGGAGGAACGCTTGTACAGAGGCTGCCGGACCTGGTCATAACTGATGGTGTTCACGACCCTCTCAGACTCGTGGAAGGTCAGGCAGCTGTCGCTCCACTCCAGACCGCAATAATCGACAAGGGCGCGGCTTACACGCTCCTGATCTTCCACCAGTTCCTCGTAATCGACATCGAATATCCGGTCTCCGAATATAGACTGCCAGTGTTCCATGATCCTGTTGTATATCCCGTAGTACCTGCCGACCGCTTCCAGGTCGTAGGCATAGTTGTGGTAATGGGATGCGAATTCCGAGAAATAGCAGGACAGGCAGGTATCCAGGGGATGCCGCCGGCAGTGCACAATATGGCAATCGGGAAACATCTGCAATATCAGGCCGACATACATGAAATTCTGCGGCATTTTGTCGGTAATCCTCGATGCGCTCGGTGACAGCTCCAGCATCTTCCCCAGCACCTGATCCGCAACCCGCCTGAGCGAGGCAGCCGTCAGGTCCGGCACGAACACTGGATAGTGCTTGCGACCGCTGGAGTTTGCCAGGGACCGCACGGCACGCTCGATGTTTTCCGTCTCGCCTGCGCCATGAACCTCGGGGTGCGAAGACAGTATCTGCTCCACCAAGCTGGTTCCCGATCTCGGCATGCCGACGATAAAAACTGGCACATCCGAGCGAACATCTGCATGCACCATCCTGCCGATGGAACCTGCATCGTATACCTGCTGTATGGATTCCAGCAGGGCGACTGCATCGCCAATGTCACAGGAGCGATTACACAGGCTGTTTGCCTTATGGAAATATTCCATGGCCTGGTCATACATTCCGACCTCGTCGAAGTGCTTTCCCAGCCGGAAGTACAATGGAGCCGTCGCCGCCATGTTGCCCTTTCCGCTGTCCAGAAAGCGGCGTATCGCATCCACGGCACTGTCCCGCTTGCCTACACGACGGCTTATATCGAAGTAGATGGACAACGCATTGAATGCAGGCTCATCAGCAAGCAATGGCTTAAGCAGCAGGTAGGCTTTTTCACTGTCGCCAAGCAGCTCGTGGATCTTCGCCTTTCCAATCAAGGCGCGCTCATTTCCCGGTGCAAGATCGAGCACTTTGTCAAACAATTCCATGGACGCCTCGAAACGGCCATCCAGTCTGTAGGCCCAGGCCAGTTCGAGCAGGGTATCGATAAAATCGGGACGTATGCCAGCAGCCCTCTGCAGGAGGTCGACCGCAGCACCGTACGAACCAATATGGATATGGGCCCGGGCAAGATTTGTCAGCGTTTCGACACTGTCCTCCCTGAGTTCGAGCGCATGCGACAACAGCCCGATGGCTTCCTCCGATCGTTCCAGATTGGTCAGGAGGGCGCCAAGATTGTTGAGTCCGGCGAAATGATCCGGATTGAGGCGGAGCAGCTCTCCATAGGCGTCCGCTGCGGGCCCGAGCTCCCCCATCTCCCTCAATGCATTGGCAAGAAAATAATGCGCCTCCTCCAGATCCGGCTGCAGATCCAACGCTTTCCGGTAGCACGCGATTGCTTCATCCAGGCGCCGCTGCATATGCAGGGCGCTGCCAAGTGTGTGGTGGGCAGCGGGCATGCGGGGCGCGAATCCAATGGCCTTGCGGGCGGCCGCCTCCGCCCCGACAAAATCTCCCAGCCGCCGCTTCAGCACGGCCAGACGAACCCACAAATCGGCGCCCGCACCCCGCGTTTCACAGAGCTTTTGATACAACGCAGCCGCCTCTGCCAGGCGATTCTGCCGCATCAACTCTTCGGCTTTCCTGAGGCGGGATCTTATAACGACATTTTTCTTTGGCATGACATGAAGGACCGGGTTCCTACCGGTTGCGTTGGTCCGGCATTGCAACATCCAGGGCGGTTGACAGCAGTTTTCCAAGAACTCCCGTGCTCTTCAAGTGCCTTACAACTTCATGACCACCCCGTTTGTAGGCATGCAGGCTAACGTTGTGGAAGCCGGCCAGATGCCGGGCATGAATCTCGTCCATGGCGTCCAGCACGCTGTAGTGGATATGTATCCTGCTTCGACTTTCCGGCAGCCGTTGCAGAAGATGTCTCAGATCCATATAACGGCTGCAATGCCCACCATGCACGCGATCAATCTGCCGCGGCCAGCGGTTGTCCCGGTACAACGACCGGTTTGCCTTGTCGATGAAAGTCTGGGGGGAAAACACATGCACGGTGTCCACATTGAGCAGCAGACCAAACAGTATTGCGGCATAGCCACCCATCGAATTTCCAACCAGCACGGTCCGCGGAGATCCCACCGACTCCAGTTCGTTCGCCAGGAAAGCCGCCGTGCCTTCTATATCCGTCGTCACGCCTGACAACCCTTGATGGTACCAAGCCTGGCGCAAATCCCTCACGTATATCTTCCCAACGTCCAACTTGTTGGTGAGATTGAAAAATTCGAATGGCGGTACACCCATCGCCCCCTGAATGCCACCAAAGGCCACCAGCGCACGGTCGCAGCCAGGGCGGAGATCGATTGCCACGGCTGCGCTGTCATCCTTCAGACACTGATCGAATGTGCGTGTCATGGCCATCCCGGGTCAGGGATAGAAGCCGCCCAGGCCCCTGCCCCGATGCATTATTTGGTTAACACCATGAAACGCATATAGTACCATAGACAACATATATGCGGGGCATCCAGTACAAGGGCGAAAAGATCCTTCAGCGGCCCCCGGCTCCCGGGCACCACGCGCGGGATGACACGCCCGATGTCCCGAAACCGCCGGAAACAACCAAAGCAATGGAAATCGACTTGAGCCAGGCTGTCCGCGACATTCTGGCCTATTACAACACCAGCGCCCCCCTGGATGGTTCGGAGCCGACCGTGCTGATCGCCTGCATGCCCAAGTCGGCCTCCCAGCGCCTGCTGGGCATGATCGCGGCACACCCCG
>DRLF01000037.1 GCA_011051425.1 Thiolapillus brandeum
GATCCCCCGGTGACCGTGACCGCTCACTGAGATGCATCGCCCTGCTCAGGATCAGCCGCAACAGCCGCGAATTGCTGCCCGAGGCAGATACGGAACTGCTTCCGGGAGACAGACTGCTGTTTTGCGGTACCCGCCGGGCCTTTTCCACCATGGAGTGGACGCTTTGCCATACCGCGACTCTGGAGTACGTACTGACCGGTGAGGACAGGCCGCGCAGCTGGATATGGCGGAAATTTCAGGAGAGGAAAAAACGATGAACTGGACGCCCCTGTCTGATTATCTATCGACCATGGATATGGTGCTGTTGAGCGTCAACCTGTTGCTGTTGCTGTTCTCCCGCCCGCTGCTCAAACGGATTTTTCCTGAAAGTGAGAGCCAGGAGCGTTTCAGCAGACGCCTGAACGTTTTCCGGGTTGCCAATATCATCGCCGTCGCCGTTGTCATCAGCAATGCAGTCATGCACCCGGAAGGTGGTACCGTGGTGGTGACGCGAACACTGGGTGTGCTGCTGGCCATCTACGTTGGCTGGCTGTTCTTTTTCATCCTGAGCCGCATGATAAGGCGACGCTGGGGACACGAAAGAAAACGCGGTGAAGAGACTGTTTTCATCGAAACCTACAACTCGCGTTTACTCACGCTCATGGTGGGTGTGGTCATTTCCATCATGGTGCTGGTGGCCGTGATCCGCATCCTGGGTTACAGCTCTCTGCTGGAAGCGGGCGGCGTGCTGGGTGTGCTGGGCGTGATGCTGGCCCTGACCCAGGCTTCCTGGGTGCCGGATCTGGTGAGCGGTCTCGTCATCCTGAACAGCCGCCTCATCGAGGAAGGGGATATCATCCAGTTGGGTGAAGACAGTTCCCAGATAGGCATGGTCTTCCGCACCAAGGTCTTTTTTACCGAAATCCTGCATCTGGTGAACAATCACCGCATCCTTATCCAGAACAGCAAACTGCGCAACATGACAGTACACAATCTCTCGCGTTTTGCATCCGCCAAGGGTTTGCGTGAAGCGCTGAGTATCAACGTGTCCTATGCGGTGACCGAGGAAGAGGTCAGCCGGCTGTTTCTTCAGGTCATGGAGTTGAGCAAGGACAATCCGGACCTGCCCATCGAAAACCAGTATGAAGTGGAAATCAGGGCGACCAGAGGTGGTGACTATGCCGTGGAATGGACCTGCTTCTACTACATCAAGGAAACCCGGCAGGTACTGAAGATACGGCAGCTGATGCTGGCGCTGCTGCTCAAGGTGGCACGGGAGCAGGATATTTCCCTGCAGACGCCGGTACTGTATCAGCTCGAATCCGGCGAACAGCTGCCTGTCCCTCCGGCACCAGAGGCTAGCTGAAGCCGGAAACAGTGCATGGGGGTGTTGAGAACACTTTACTGGCTGCTGGCCCTGACGCTGATGGCTCAACTGTCGGGCTGTCTTCTGAACCGTGTCTACGCCTTCAAGGAGCAATTCTGTGACTACCAAAGCAACTTCACTTTTGTTGTCGATGATGGCGTAAGCATGTACATGCACCATCCGGTTTTGCGGGATGCCGATGTGATCTGGCTGTTGGGCGCTTCCCCCACTTTCCGTACCGAAGGCACGGAGACACTGGAAATGGTTTATGTCGTCGAAAAGGATATCGGGGAAAATGCGGCTGAATACGCCATTCCCCTGCATCTGGTATTCCAGCAGAAAAACGGCCAAATGTTGTTGAGAGCGGGCATTATCGACAAGAACCTCAGCGCCATGATCACCCCGGGCCTGATCAGGGAAACCGTGGCTCATGCCTGCACCGCACAGACCCGCATGGTGAGCAGGAGCGTACACTTTGATCTCCACGATCTCGATCCGGATGACATCCCCACACCTCAGGAGATCGTCGCAGCCCTGGGGCCGCCCAACGGCGAGGCGACGCGTGGCATGCTGTACCGGTTTCGATTGCGGGGAGCCGGCCCTGAGGTGGAAAAGTCCTTTGCCAGGATATGGCTGGACAGTACCGGGAAAAAGGTGGAGCGTGTGCAGTTTCGCTATCTGATCTATCAACTGGATGCGGATTTCGTTTCCGGAGAGGGAAGTATCCGCATATTTCTTTAGATTCAGGCTGCAGAAGTTGTGGTTTTCCACAATACCCTGCAGCACCGGGAAAGGGTTAGTATTGCGGTATATTCACAACAATCAAATGAGTATGAGGAGTTTTTATCATGAAAAAGATTCTGGCCATTGGCCTTGCCCTGTTTGTTTCAATGTCTGCAATGGCTGCCGAGAAGAAAGCCGCCAAACCCGAGATGGATCAGGCAACCATGCAGAAGATGGTTCAGAGCAGCATACAGAAGTTCAAGATCAATGATGATGTATCCGTCGAAGATGCCATCGATTCCATGATGCTGCGCGCCAACAACCTCAATTTCAAGCTGGTTGCAGACCTGCCATTGTCCGAGCAGGTCAAGGCCATGGGAGAAGAAGCCAATTACATGCGCATCCTGGCGTTCTGCGATGCCCTGATCGCCAAGAAAATGGTCGAGCATGACATCATCTTTGCGGGTTTCCTTCCTTGCCGCATCGCCGTGCTCAAGGATTCCAAAGGGCAGGGCTGGATCGTTACCATGAACATGGACATGATGGTCAAGGGCGTCAGCCTGCCCAAGGACCTGCAGCCTCTGGCTATCAAGGTGCGTGATACCATTTACAGCATTGTTGATGCGGGTGTAAACGGCGATCTGTAAGCTTCGGAGACCGCCATCGGTCTGCTGGAAGGGCAAATGGCGGCTTTCCAAAATATAACTTAATAATCATATTCTTATATACGTTTTTTTAAAGATTGGCGATGGTAAATCAGGAATGGATTTGCCATAATCTTTAATTCCTTTCGCTCGTTGACCCGATGTTGTCACAATAAGAGTCGCAGCGATCTATCAGCAATAATAATCCTTGAGGAGGAATTCGATGGCACACATCGTAGTACTTGGCGCCGGAACCGGCGGCATGCCAGCCGTCTATGAATTACGCGAAAAACTGGGATCAGAGCATCAGGTGACTCTGGTCAACGAGCGTGAATATTTTCAATTTGTACCTTCCAATCCCTGGTTGGCAGTAGGCTGGCGGGACCGCGCCAGCATCACCTTTGATATTCGTCCTCATGTAGAACGCAAGGGTATCAATTTCATTGCCAAGCGCTGTGACAAGATCGATACAGAAAATAACCGCATGGAACTTGAAGGTGGAGACACCCTGGATTTCGATTATCTGGTAATCGCCACAGGTCCGCGTCTGGCTTTCGAAGAAGTCGAAGGTTCAGGTCCGGAAGGCGGTCACACCCAGTCCATCTGCAGCGTTGATCATGCGGAAAAGGCCTATGATGCCTACAAGGATCTGCTGGAAAACCCCGGTCATGTGGTTATCGGTGCCATGCCTTTCGCTTCCTGCTTTGGCCCGGCATACGAGTTCTCATTTATCGTGGATACCGACCTGCGCAAGCGCAAGATCCGTGACCGCGTGCCCATGACCTACATCACTTCCGAGCCCTACATCGGCCACCTGGGCCTGGGCGGCGTGGGCGATTCCAAAGGCATGCTCGAGTCCGAGATGCGCAACCACCATATCAACTGGATCACCAACGCCAAGGTGACCAAGGTGGAAGAAGGCAAGATGTTCGTCGAGGAATACGACGATGCCGGCAACAAGATCAAGGATCACGAAGTGGAGTTCAAGTTCTCCATGATGCTGCCTGCCTTCAAGGGCGTGGATGCGGTCATGAATGTCGAGAACCTGTGCAACCCCCGCGGTTTTGTGTTCGTGGACGCCTACCAGCGTAATCCCACCTATCCGAACATCTACGCGGCAGGCGTCTGTATCGCCATTCCTCCCGTGGAAGCAACCCCTGTGCCCACCGGCGCGCCCAAGACCGGTTATATGATCGAGTCCATGGTGACCGCCATCGTGCACAACATCTCCAATGAGCTGGAAGGTAAAGAGCTGGATACCAAAGCCACCTGGAATGCCATCTGCCTGGCGGATATGGGTGATACCGGCGCGGCCTTCGTCGCCCTGCC
>DRLF01000038.1 GCA_011051425.1 Thiolapillus brandeum
GATACATGATTCACCGGATATACACGTTGAGTTCTTCAGCCGTGAACTTGGTGATTTACCCCAGATGCTGAAGAGTGGTGAAGTGGATTTCATCGTTCTTGATTATTTTATGGATGCGGCCAATCTGAGTAAAATACAAATCGGTGTCGAATATCTTGTACATATTAAAAATACTGAAAGTCCGGATGATGATCAGGTTTTTCTTGATCATGATGTCGATGATATGACGACCTACAATTTTTTCAGAAATCAGAACATGAGAAACGTGGATCTTCGGCGCTGTTACTATGATGACATCTATGGAATCATAACAGGTGTCAGGCTGGGCCTTGGTCAGGCTGTTGTTTCCCGGCATCTGATTTCTGATATGGACGATATTCAAATTATCCCGCACCCGGTGTCTGTATCAAACCCCGTGGTTCTCTATCATCACAAGAACAGGTACATCACAAGATTCCACAATGAAGTCGTCCGTACCCTGCAGGAGCGCACAGCCGGATTTCTCGATTACAGCAAAGCCTGATTGCCGGTAGCCTCCCGACAGGGCTGCAGAACGTGGCTCTTTACTTGCAGCAGGGACAGCTCTTTGCATAACGCTTCTGCATGATACTGTGTCATCCCGGAATGTACGGTAGTGCGGATTTGCAATGGAATGTCAGTGGACAGCAGCAGCTCCAGGCTTTTCCAGGCCTGCTGACCGCTTTTCTTTGCTCCGGTGAGGGCGGGGTAGTTTTGGGGCAGATCCTTGATGTCCAGGCCGACCCAGTCCAGCAATGGCAGCAGGTCTTCAAGTCGCTCCGGGTAGCAGCCGGCGGTGTGCAGTCCGATGCTGAAGCCAAGATCCGACACTTCCTGCATGGCCTTTGAAAGAGCACGCTGTGCCGTCGGTTCACCGCCGCTGAACACCACTGCATCGAGAAACCCCTTGCGTTTCTCCAGTTCACGGAGGATGTTCTGCCAGTCGAGCAGGTCGTCACCATTGGCTGGTAGCAGATGCGGATTGTGGCAATAGCTGCAACGCCAGGGGCAACCCTGACAAAAGATCACGGCGGCGAGTTTGTCCGGATAGTCGATGGCGGTGAACGGGACGAAACCGCCTATGCGGAGCGGGGAATCCGGCATTCTTCAAAATTCCTGCGCTCGGCATATTCGGACTGCTTGCCCGGGTTGAAGGAGGTAACGGGGCGGTGGTAACCCATGACCCGTGTCCAGATTTCGCAGCGGGTGCGTTCCTCGTCTTTCAGTTCGGTGTTTTCGTGTTGCATTGTGATCCTCCTTTTCTGTGATACAGGGAGATTGTGAGTGAAACATGTAGGTCTGGCTTCAGCCTGATATCCGGGGTTCTGTAGTCGGACTGAAGTCCGACCTACGGGACCCGGCAGTCTCCTTGCGGGCGATGAGCTCATCGTCGCAGCGGGGGCAGAATTCGTGTTCTCCTTCCAGATAGCCGTGTCTGGGGCAAATGGAGAAGGTGGGCGTGATGGTGATATAGGGTAACCTGAATTTTTCCAGCGAACGTTTCACCAGGCGCTTGCAAGCTTCGGTGCTGGAGAGTCGTTCGCTCATGTACAGGTGCAGCACGGTGCCGCCGGTGTATTTGCTTTGCAGGGGCGCCTGCTTTTCCAGTGCCTCGAAAGGGTCGTCGGTATAACCCACGGGCAACTGGGAGCTGTTGGTGTAGTAGGGTTTGTCCGCGGTGCCTGCCTGCAGGATGTCCGGCCAGCGTTTGCGGTCTTCTTTGGCGAAACGGTAGGTGGTGCCTTCTGCCGGTGTGGCTTCCAGGTTGTACATGTTGCCGGTGGTTTCCTGGAATTCCACCATGCGCGCGCGGATGTGGTCGAGAAAATCCGCTGCAAAGCGGCTGCCCTGATCATCGGTGATGTCCTGTTCGCCACCGCTGAAGTTGCGGATCATCTCGTTGATGCCATTAACGCCGATGGTGGAGAAATGATTGCGCAGGGTGCCCAGGTAGCGTTTGGTATAGGGAAACAGACCGGCGTCCATGTGGCGTTGAATGGTCTTGCGTTTGATTTCCAGGCTGTTGCGCGCCAGGTTCAGCAATTCATCCAGCCGCTGCAGCAGCCCCGTCCTGTCGCCTTTGTGGAGGTAGCCCAGGCGGGCGCAGTTGACAGTGACCACGCCCAGGGAGCCGGTCTGTTCCGCCGAACCAAACAGCCCGTTACCACGCTTGAGCAGTTCCCGCAGATCCAGCTGCAGGCGGCAGCACATGGAGCGGACCATATTGGGTTTGAGTTCGGAATTCAGGAAATTCTGGAAATAGGGCAGGCCGTACTTGGCTGTCATCTCGAACAACAGTTCCGCGTTGCGGCTCTCCCAGGGGAAGTCCGGGGTGATGTTGTAAGTGGGGATGGGGAAGGTGAACACCCGTCCCTTCGCATCACCCGCGGTCATGACTTCGATGTAGGCGTGGTTGATAAGGTCCATCTCGTATTGCAGTTCACCGTAACTGAAGGGCATTTCCTCGCCGCCGATGACAGGAATCTGATCGCGCAGATCATCCGGGCAGACCCAGTCGAAGGTCAGGTTGGTGAA
>DRLF01000039.1 GCA_011051425.1 Thiolapillus brandeum
AGTGGGCCTGCAGATCCTCGAACCGCCCCACCGAGTCCACCACGAGGCGGTCCCCGTCGGACAACCAGGTGTACTGCGGCCGCAGGTGCAACTGCTCGAAGATCTCCCGCCCCCGGAAGGCCTCGAGGACGAAGGTCCTGAAATCTTCATAGGGAAGGTATTTCTCGGCGTCCTTTCTGTCGTCCTCGTTGTCGCCGCCCTTCTTGAGATAGAAGAACGTGCTCACCAGCCGATCCCAGGGATTTCGCACAAAGGCGAAAGCGAAGCAATCCGGATCCATGTCTGCCTTGAAGCGGGCCAGCGACATGTAGTCCGGTTGCCGTATGTCGTGACCTATGACCGGAATCCGGTGCCTGTACCAGACGGGCAGCATGCTCTGGCCGCCGGTCTTGGGGATGTGGACAAAGACTACCTTTCTCTCAACGTTCACGCGGACAATCAAGAAGGCGATACAGGCTAACTGCCAAAGAACAGATTGAACGCCACGCTTATGCGCTCTTCACCGGACTTGTTTTCCTCTACATGGTGCGGCATCCAGGAGGGGAAGATGACGAACTCACCTTCCTTGGGCAGATGATTGTATGCCGGTGACGTCAGCGGCGTGTGGACATCTATTGGCAAGGTGATACATCTTGCTTGCGGCCTGGGATCCAAAGCCACGAATCTACCGCAATCTTTTGGTGTCTTGACGTAGTATGCGCCACTGTACATGGAATCCGGGTGGGTATGTACCCGATTGTAGCTTCCATGTAAATTCACGTTGGCCCAGCAGCCATTGACAATCATGCTGGAGTTCTCCCTGATCCCAACTTGAGCGGCGACAGTTTGCATCACACCACCCAAGGCTTTCTGGAACAATGGAATTCGTGTCATATCAATAAAGGCGCTCTGCCAACCACCCCCTTGATTGGAACGGGAGACACCGGCGGGATCACCCGCCTCACCCTTGCGCAGGGAAGTGATCAGCGACATGAGCTCGTTGCTGACGGCCTCGTGTTGCTCAATCCTGAAGACCCAGATAGGCGTACAGAAACATTTTATCATAGCGTAGCGACCCAGTTGATAGGAATGTTCTCAAGCAGCATCCAGAACCATATTATGTCGGCGAGCGACATCCAGGAGCATAGGAGGAGAGCCAGGGTATCGTCAATGCCACCCGGTGCCGACCACCCATGCACATCAACAACAGGACTCGCGGAGCTGACAACACCCTGACGACATCCGAAGCATCCTCTGAGCAGGACGCGGGCTTCGACCATACCCAAGGCGGGCTCTTCCCGCCCATAGTGTCCGAGTGTATATTTGGGAGACCACCTCATTCAGCCTGAATTTTCTAAACGATAAACACGCACGCCCATGCCACAGAAAGCCATATTGGACGAAAACATCACCGTAGGCATGTCCGCGCATGGCAATTATAGCGTTACCCAACAGGCGCTACAGTCACTGTTCAACAGCGCAACGGGGGATTTCGAGCTCATCTTGGTCGACGACTGCTCGCCGGACGATACGAGATCATTGTTTCTGGAGGCAAAAAATGTGCATGCCAAGACCCGCGTGCTGGCCTTCGATGACAACAAGGAGTATTCGGGCAGTCTCGACGCCATCCTCTCCCATGCCGCCGGTGATCTTGTTCTGTTCCTTTCCAATGACATCTATGTAACGCCCTCTTATCTCAGGGAGATAATTCGCGCGGCTCGATATAGCCCCGATCACGGGATCGTGAGAGGCTGCTCGAATTTCGTCGACAATGGCCTGTCGACACACAACATACCGATTCCACCCGAACTGACGGGATGGAATGATCTGGCTGAGTTTTCGGAGCAGATTGCGAACAAGCATGGCGGGGAGTACCTGTTGGACAAGTACCTCACTGGTGATGCCTTTCTCGTCACACGTGCAGTCATTGACAAGATAGGTACCTTTGATCCTCTTTTCTATGGCTATTTCGCCGACCACGACTATGGTGTGCGAGCCAGGACAGCTGGTTTCGAACTGGTGCTGGCAAGAGGCGCCTATGCCATGCACAACCGATCGGCCAATTTCAGCTATCTGCCCAAACATCTCAGGGAAAAAAAGCTGGGCATGCGGTGGAGCCGGATCTACGAAAACTGGGCCCGTTTCAAAATGAAATACGGACTCCCCGTCGAACTTCCCTATACAGGCATCAATGACATTGACTGGGACAGTCTGAGTTGCCGGGAGTATCGGCAGGAGCTGTGCTATTCCCCGCCACGGGACTACTCCCGCTACTCGATAGACTAGCGTGACCAGTATGTATGCAGTTGGCCACGCAAGAATCAGGATGTGGCAGTAAGATGCCCAGGCAAGGCACCGAAGCGCTGTTCCGACAGGCGATGTCCTTATACCAGCAGGGCAGATTGGCTGCGGCGGAAAAATCCGCGCGCAGTTTGGCTCACCGGCAGCCCGACCATGCCGGAGTACAGCATCTGCTGGGCCTCATAGCAGCCCAGCAGGGGGACAATACGCAAGCGGAAAAGTACTTGGCGCGTGCGACCCGCCTGGACAACCGTTATGCGGAAGCATTCTTTAATCACGGGTTGCTGTTGAAACTTCTGGGACGGCCGGAAGAGGCTCTGGTTGCCTTTGAACGAGCCACCCGCCTTCTGCCTTCCTCTGCCGAACCACGCGTCCAGCTGGCCAACCTGCTGCGGTGTCTCGGGCGCCTCGAGAAAGCATTGGCAACCTGCGATCAGGCACTGCGGATCGACAACCAGCATGAGGGCGCACTCGCCGAAAGGCCAATAATTCTCTGGGAACTCGGCAGAAAGGAGGATGCTCTGCTTGCATGTAAGCAAGCACTCGATCTGAATCCCGCTAATGCCACCATGCAGTACAACCATGGCAACATGCTTAGAGAATGCGGATATGGGAAAAAGGCGCTGTCCGCCTATTCGAAGGCCACACAACTCAGGCCGGATTACACCGAAGCCCATTACAACCGCGCCAGCCTGTTGAAGGAAATGGGCATGCTGGAAGATGCGCTGACATCCTACAGACTGGCTATCGAAAGCAGCCCGGCCCTGGCCAAGGCATATATCGACTTGGGAAACACGCTTTGCGATCTGGGTCGGTTCCGGGAGGCACTGCAAGCGTATGAAGAAGCGTCAAGCGTCGATCCGGACAACCCGATCGCCATCCGTAATCAGGGCAATCTGTTCATGGATACCGGCCAGGTGGACAAGGCAGAAGCCTGTTTCCGCCGCGCCCTGGAGCTTAAAGAAGATTACATAAAGGCGCGCAATAACCTGGTGATGCTGCTCGCTGCCACGACCCGCGGTTCGCCGGACACACTGCTGGAGGAACAGCGACGCTGGGACAATATCCATGGCGCAGCAGGCAGGACAAACCGCCTCCCGGCGCGGGCGGTTGCACCTTTGTCCGGAAGACGCCTCAGGGTCGGCTATGTGTCGCCGGATATGCGGACGCACGCGGTCGCCTATTTCTTCGAGCCGCTTCTGGAGCAGCACGATCGCGAAACGTGCGAGATATTCTGTTATTCTTGCCACCCTCCTGCCCAGTCTGATGCGACCACCGAACGGCTCCGCAAGGCGAGCGAGCATTGGCGCCAGGTGCATGAACTGGACGACGAGTCCCTGGCGCAACGGATCTACGATGACCGCATCGATATACTCGTGGACCTGGCGGGCTACACCATGGGCAACAGGCTTGCCGCATTCACGTATCGGCCTGCGCCTGTTCAAGTAAGCTATCTGGGCTTCTTTGCCGCAACCGGGTTGGAGTCCATGGATTACTGGTTGACCGACAGGATACTCCACCCTCCAGGCACCACCGAAAGAACGCTCGAAACCATCTACCGCCTTCCCCGCTGCTGGGTCTGCTACCGACCACCCGAACAGGCACCTCCCGTCGCCCCGCGCCCTGCAGATGGTGGCCACATCATGTTCGGTTGCTTCAGCAATATCTCCAAATTTTCGGACCAAGCCATAGCAGTCTGGAGCGATATTCTTCGCAGCCTTCCCGAAAGCCGTTTGCTTCTTATGGAGCGATTGTTGGCCAGCCCGGAAGTCCGGGCCATGTTGCTCGCCCGGTTTGAACAACAAGGCATAGGTTGCGACAGACTGATTCTGCGCGGGAGCGTACCATATATACAGTATCTCGCCACATACGCGGAAATCGATATTATTCTCGACCCGTTCCCGCGAACTGGTGGCACAACAACAGCAGAGGCCTTGTGGATGGGCGTGCCGGTCATCACTCTGGCTGGGCAACGCTACGTTGAACGGATCAGTACCAGCAAGCTTCATGCGCTTGGCCTGGATGACTTGGTTGCATCAAACCACAAGGAATATACTCAAAAGGCCATTGCCTTGGCGCGCGACCACGGGCATAGGCAGCTATTGAGAAAAACTCTACGCCAGAGAATGGCCGCATCCCCCCTGTGCGACAGCAAGGGGCTGGCACGTTCCATAGAAGCAGCATTTACAGAGATGTGGTCGCAGTGGAACGACGGAGATTGAAGGATGCCAGATCGTGCTGATAGACTCGGTTCATCGGCTGCAGGATGTGCGATCATTGAACAAGATATCATGGCCCCTCCCACACCCAGTTTCGATATACCCTCCGCACCCCCGGTGATCATCATCGGCATGCACCGCTCAGGCACCAGTTTCCTAGCCAAGGTGCTCCACCAGTGCGGTCTATTCATGGGAACCGACGTGCAAGGCAACCATGAATCCATGGTATTCATGCTGATCAACAATGGCATTCTCATAAATTGCAACGCCACCTGGAACAGGCCCTTCGCCGCGTATCTGGCCCTGCAGAACCCGGCCATGGTCGATTCATTGGCCCAGTATGCCTATACATCTCTCGAGACCGCGGCAGAGAACTACCTTGGCTCTTCCTCGCAACACGGCATACGACGACTGGCCGACCTGGACAGGCCATGGGGCTGGAAGGATCCGCGCAACACCTTCACGCTCCCGGTCTGGCGCCGCATCTTCCCGGAAATCCGGGTCATTCATATTCTCAGACACGGCGTGGACGTCGCCAACAGCATCTATCAGCGGGACACACTGCCTTACCTGAACCGGACGAATGGACCACACTTCCCCGCTATCAACGTGGTACGAGGAAAGTCCGGCCTCTTCCATGCCCGCCCTCCACTGAGCCTGGAGCAGGCATTCATGTTGTGGGAAGAGTATGTTGAAATGGCAACCGTCCGTGTGAAGGAACTTGGAGACAACGCCATTCAAATCAAGTACGAGGATTTCCTGGAAGCCCCCCGCGAGAGCCTGAAAAGCATCCTGGCGTTTTGCCGCCTGGACGACACCGAAATCCCCACTGACCTGGAGCACAGAGTCGACATCAGCAGGGCATACAGTTATCGACAAGATGAGGAACTACAGGCATTCGCGGAACACTGGAATGACATACTCTCCAGATTTCTATATTAGACGATCATACCAATCTGTTCTTCTCCAGCCTGCAGTGCACGATTTCATGCGTGGCGATCGAGGCATGGCCGAAACTCGGGCTATCCCTGTTCTCCGCGAGGTTTCGCCCCCGATGCAAGACGAACCGCAGCGGCTCGAGTCCAGCCCCTCGTAAATAATCGAACAGCTCCGACATCAGCCTCAAACGTCCTTCGTATTCATCCAGGGAGTTGCCCGACCCGACGCTGATGAAGAACTCTGCCTGTGGCTGTATTATTCGTGCAAGCTTCGAAAAGAAACCGCGCACATCATCGATCATGCGATGATCCACACGGATACCAACGACGTAGTTCCGTTGCTCAATCTCGCCATTCAGAACTTTCTCTTCCAGTTCATCGAATGCCGACAGCGCATCGTCATTGATCGCCAACAACCGCCCCGCATTTCCTGTGTTCAGTTCTTCATAGAGCTCTTGCAAGCGGGAATCATTGTCAATCAGTACGACATGTCGTGGCTGTTCCACTTCGACACCAAATGCCACGCTTGGACCGGCACACCCTGGCACTCCGTCGCCGCACGCCATCCTGGGCACCATATGAATGGATTCCACGTCCTTGTTGCCCCCGCTCGCCCCCATCGACAACTGCCTGGCCTCCCCGCTGTCCAGCTCGAACACCCCTACCAACTTCAGAATCTGGCTTGCACGCACTGCGTCGGCTGAATGAAGTTTCTGGTAATAATGGAACAGACGCTCTGGATCGTCTTCGACCTCCGTGGCAATACGCTTACGCACATACCGGTACAGATCTTCACTCTTCATCAAGTCCATCGACAAGACCCAGCCATCCAGCAGTTCACAACAGCAGGCAAGATGCGCCTTGAAGAAAACCTCTCTCAAAGCAAGTGAATCAGAGACCGCGGAAACGATGCCTGGAGCGACGGTTACAGACCGTACGAACTGACGGGAATCGCGGCTGCATTTCAGCATGTCCAGATGCGCCGCGTAACCTTCCATGGCACCGATCGACACTTCGGCCAATGGCGACCTGGCAATGAAAGACAGGCCTTTCATCTCCACATCGTAGCCATTCAGCACCAGGTTCAACATCTTGTCATTGTCCATGCATGTTCTCCCGCCCGTCAGTAGGGATATCCCTCTACATAGCTTTCCCACATCTTCCCAAATGCGTTCTCCACCTTCCTGGCGAATGCCCCGGCATCGCAGAGTGACGACTGCCTTACGGCACTCCTCAGGTTGTCACGCAACTCCTGCCGACCTATCTTGTCGCCCGCAAGCGCCACTGCCAGCCCGACATAGGAGTCGATGTCACTGGCAACCAGTCTATCCAGGCCCACCTGGCCCAACAGGCTCGCCCCCACCCGTGAAGCGTGCACCTCGCCGCACAGCGAAATTACCGGAACACCCATCCACAGCGCCTCACAGGTGGTCGTCGTACCATTATAGGGAAAGGTATCCAGGGCAATGTCCATCCCGGCGTAGGCCGACAGGTGGTCACTCACCCGAGCAAGGTGGTTCTGATAAATCAGCCTGTCGCTGCTGATTCCGTGGGCGGCAAAAAGGGCCGAAATTCGCCCACGAACATAGGGGTCGGAAGTAGCCCTGCTCTTGAGCAGCAATCTGGACCCACTCACTTCGGACAGTATACGCGCCCAGGCACCGATGACCGCTGGCGTCACCTTTGCCAGGTTATTGAATGAACCAAACATGACACTGTCTGTTTCGCCGACAGACCGCGACACCGGCGGCGAATCCTCCGGCGGCTTGTAACAGAGGAATCCGCGATCCAGGCGAACCAGTTCTTCCGTGTAATAACAATCTGTGAGGCCCGGCGGATCAGCCACTGCATCAGTGAAGCGATAATCGACAGCGGCCAGACCGGTCGTGTTTGGATAACCGAGATAGGTGACGCTCAATGGCGCCGGCTTCCTGGCGAACACCCCCAAGCGGTTGTTTGCGGTATGACCCGCAAGATCGACCAGGATATCGATCCGGTCCTCGCGAATCTGTTCGCATAACTGGTCATCAGTCAGTCTTGATGTCCAGCGCCAGTTGTCACTCAACGCTTGCAGCCTCCGGGATGTCTCATCCGGCTTGACGACATCCGCGTAACAGGTAACGGCAAACCTGGATTTGTCATGCAGCTCGAGAAGCGGCTCGATAAAAGAGGAAACAGGGTGCCTTTTCAGGTCCGGGGAAACATAGCCTATATTCAGGCGACGCCCCGGATCCGGTGCCTTGTCGGAGAAAGTATATGCCCGACTCTTCTTTACATGCATACCTTCCCATTTGATATGTTCCCTGTAGATTCGCTCGGGATCGGGATCCGGGAGATAGTTGAGGCACAAAAGGTACTTGCTGCGAACGTCGGCGGCACCCGGGCATATGCGAACAGCTTTTTCCAGCATCTCGGCGGCCCCGCCTGCGTCACCCGCGTGCAGCAAGGTGCGAGCCTGGTTGACCATCATCTGCTGGGTATTCGGCCGGATCTTCAGCGCCTTCTCGAGGAGATCCAGTGACTCCTTGATACGTCCGTTGTCGGTAAGGATTGTCGACAGGTTGTTCAGCGCCCCAACATGAGTGGGCATGCTTTCCAGGGTTCTCCTGTAATGCTCCGTCGCGGCGCCCTTGCGACCGCTCTCCAGGTATGCCGTTGCCAGATAATAGTGGGCTTCAGCCCCTCCCGGCTCGACATCGATGGCCCTCCCATAGGCAGCCATCGCCTCATCCACCCGCCCTTGCATGTAGACCGCTGCGCCATACTCCACCAGTGCGGGGTAACTGGCCGGCTGATTCGACAACACCTGCCTCGCGCAATACTCCGAATCCCGAAAATTACCCAGCCTGCGATTGATCCTGGCTAGAGCCAGCCAGGATTCAGTATCGGCAGGCCGCTCTTTGCACAGTGACACATAGAGCGCCTGCGCCTCGGCCAGCCTGCCGGCCTTCAAGTGCGCGCTGGCTCTTTTCCTTAGTGCACGAAGCGCCCCTGGACCGCCAGGCCTAGTACTCGACACCATGCTGTTCCAGCGCAGACCGCAACGGCTCCAGATGCTTTTCGTAGTTGCGCCAACGGCAAACCGAGCGCTTGTATATGGGCTGCTTGACCTGTTTGTAACTGATTGTATTCACCACCCTTGTATTGTTGTGAAAATCGAGGCAACGCTCGCTCCAGTCCATCCCGCAGTACTCCAGCATTTTCCTGCTTTCGCGCTCCTGATGCATGACGAGCTCCTCATAATCCACTGTGAAGATCCGATTGCCGAAAACAGATCTCCAGTGCCCCATGACCTTCGAGTAAAAGGCGTAATACGACCCCAGAGCCTGGAGGTCACGGGTGTAATCATGGTAGTTCGATCCAAAGTCGGAAAAATAGCATGAAAGACAGGTGTCCAGCGGATGGCGCCGGCAATGGATAATATGGCAGCGAGGAAAGAGTTGCAGCAACAGACCAACGCGCAGGAAATTGTGCGGCATCTTGTCCGTGATCCTCTTCGAGGATGGTGAACGCCTGGATACAGACCGAATGTAGCCGGCGGCCGCTTCGTCAAGCATGCCTGTAGACAGATCTGGCACATAGTCAGGATACGCCCGGCCCGATAGTGAGGCAGACAGACCAGAACTCAGCTCCTCCATCCCCTCGGTTTCACCAAGCCCGTGGATATCCGGATGTGAAGCAAGAATCTGTTCCACCAGACTGGTTCCCGAACGTGGCATGCCAACAATAAATACAAGCAGTTGCGAATCCAGGGTCGAACATGGCAAGTCCTTGATACGGTCAGGATCGTAGACACGATACAGACCTTCCAGCAATTCATGCGTTGTTTCCATCTCACGGACGTCCCCGCCTAGCGCGTTGGCCTTGTGGTAGTGCGCCATGGCCTCGTCGAAAGATTGACGGCGGTCATAGTATTCGCCAAGCCTGAAATGCAGCGGCGCCGAGCCGTGCACGTTCGCACGACCACTTTTCAGGAAGGCCTCGATCATGGACACCGCCCTGTCCTGCTCTCCGAGGTGCTCGCTGACATCGAAATACACCGGCAATGCAGCCCCCACGGCTTCGCCCTCCACCAGAGGACGAAGCAGTCTGCAGGACTCTTCTTCACGACCCATGACCTCGAGCGTCTTGGCCTTTCCAACGAGGGCCCGGGCATCTCCAGGCCGTAATTCGATCACCTTGTCGAAGCTGACGAGCGCCTGATCGTACTGGCCATCGAGATAGAGTGACTGGGCCATTTCCATGTGCGCATCGGCAAAATCCGGTCGCAGGGCGATCGCCTTGTCCAGGAGCTCCATGGCTACCCGATACGCCGCAATGCTGTTGTGGGCCCGGGCAAGATTGGTCAACGTCTCGACACTGCTACTGTTCAGACCCAGGGCGCGATAAAGTAGCTTCACCGCGTCTTCGGACCTGCCCATGCCAATGAGGAGAGCGCCGTAGTTGTTCAATCCCTGGAAGTGATCGGAATCAATGCGGAGCAACTGCTCGTAGGTATCCACTGCAGCGTCGAGATCACCCGCCTCCCTGAGCGCATTCGCTAGCAGATACCAGGCTTCGGCGAGATCGGGCTGCAACCCCGCAGCCCTGCGGTAGCAGGTGATGGCTTCCTCCAGGCGTTTTTGCACGTGCAGGCTGCTGGCAAGCGCGAGGTGAGCTTCCGGAGAGGAAGAAGACAACTGGATGGCCTTGCGGGAGGCAACCTCGGCCCCGCCGTGATCACCCGAACGGCGCCTGAGAATACTCAGCCTCACCCACAAGCCGGCATTGGCTCCGTCCAGTCGACACAGCTTTTCGTAGACCTGGGCCGCCTCGGCGACCCGGTTCTGCCGAAGCAGTTCCTCGGCCTTCCTGATATGCGACTTCAACAGGATGTTTTTCTTTGCCATGACATCGCACAGATACATGCCGATCCGGATTTACCAAAACCGGTGCAGGCACATCGGAGATTGCTGCGCTACCCCTCCTACCGCGTTTCCGTACGATGCCCCCGCGCCGCCCTTCAAAGACTCCGCCCGCCGAACACAAGCCCTTGAAGCGGCGCGCTATTTCCATGCAGCAGGCACCGCGACCCACGTAGCCGCACCAAGCATGATCGGCCGGCTACCGGAAATGTGCCACACACTGGCCGCAAGGTCTGAAAGGTTAACACGATGGAGCGGCTATAGTACCATAATGACCTGCGCGCAAGGGCGTTCGACACAAGTACAATCAAACCCGCAAATGCGCTACGGCCACCAGGCATTGTCAGGCAGGATTATTCTCCCGATGCCCTGAAATATACAGAAATCAAAAGCATGGACATCGACTTGAGCCAGGCTGTCCGCGACATTCTGGCCTATTACAACACCAGCGCCCCCCTGGATGGTTCGGAGCCGACCGTGCTGATCGCCTGCATGCCCAAGTCGGCCTCCCAGCGCCTGCTGGGCATGATCGCGGCACACCCCG
>DRLF01000040.1 GCA_011051425.1 Thiolapillus brandeum
ATTTTCGCACTGCAGCCCGGGAAGGAACCGTGATCAGGGCAGCACAATCTTCGGCTTTTTGGGGTTTCTCCGGAACAGAACGGCCATGTTGCCGATGCGCTGCACCCGTTCCGCACCGGTTTGGTCGACAATATTCCCGATGATTTTGTCGCGCTCGTCCCTGTCGCCGGCGCTGACCTTGATCTTGATGAGTTCGTGGAAATCCAGCGCAATGCCGATTTCTTCCAGAACGGATTCACGCAGGCCATGCTGGCCCACCATGACCACGGGTTTGAGGGAGTGGGCGAGGCCGCGCAGATGGCGGATCTGGGGGTTGGAAAGGGACACAAGGCGCTCCATGGGGGGTAAACAGTCAGCAAGGCCGTATTTTACCTGTTCCCGAAACAGCAGGTGAAAACATTTTCCCTGTGCGTAAAACCGGTATAATCAACGCTTTATCACCGTCTTTTTTCCGCTAATGGCACGTTCCAAGAGCAGTCATCAATGGATGCAGCGTCATGTCAATGATGAGTACGTACAGCGTGCCCAGCGTGACGGCTACCGCTCGCGGGCCAGTTATAAACTGCTGGAGATCCAGGAGAAAGACAAGGTGCTCAAACCCGGTCAGGTGGTGGTGGACTTGGGAGCTGCCCCGGGAGGCTGGAGCCAGGTAGCCGCTGCCATCGTGGGCAGCAAAGGCAAGGTGCTGGCCATGGATATCCTGGAAATGGATGGCATCCCTGGCGTGGAGTTTTTGCAGGGCGACTTTCGGGAGCAGGAAGTCATGGATCAATTGATAAATCTGCTGGAAGGGCGTGCCGTGGATCTGGTAATTTCCGACATCGCGCCCAACGCCAGCGGTGTGCGTGCCGTGGATCAGCCCCGGGCCATGTATCTTGCTGAATTGGCGCTGGATTTTGCCAGGACCTGCCTGAAGCCCGGGGGCGCATTCGTTACCAAGCTGTTCCAGGGAGAGGGTTTTGACGACTTTATCAGGGATGCCCGCAGCAGTTTTACCCGGGTGGTGACCCGCAAGCCGAAATCCTCCCGTCCGAAAAGCCGTGAAGTGTATGTGGTAGCAACAGGTTATAAATCCTGATATTTTCTACCTAAGTTTAACTGTCTGAAACAGTGCTCCTTCATCTTGAACGCTGTATCCCCCCGGAACTGCGGGGTTTCAGGTAGAACGTAATGCTTTTACCGCTGTCTTAAACAGGGATACGGTAAGGAACTTTAGAGGAATCTTGTTTTGAATGATATGGCAAAAAATATTGTCCTTTGGGTTGTGATCGCCATCGTCCTGATGACGGTTTTCAACAGCTTCAACGGGCAGAAGAATCGCGCGCCGGCGATTTCCTACTCCCAGTTCCTGGAACAGGTGAAGCAGGGCAATGTGACCAGCGTCATCATTCATGATGGCGGAAAGATCGAAGGCACCACGTCCTCCGGCAGCACTTTCCTTACCGAAAGCCCCGAAGATCCCGGCCTGGTAGGTGACCTGCTCAAGGCAGGTGTGGACATCCGCGCCCAGCCGCCCGAGCAGCCTTCCATGCTCAAGCTGATTCTCATCAACTGGTTCCCCCTGATCATCATCGTGGCACTGTGGATTTTCTTCATGCGGCAGATGCAGGGCGGTGGCGGTGGCCGTGGCGCCATGTCCTTCGGCAAGAGCAAGGCACGCTTGCTCAGTGAAGACCAGGTCAAGGTGACCTTTGCCGACGTGGCCGGTGTGGAAGAGGCCAAGGAAGAAGTGCAGGAGGTTGTGGAGTTCCTCAAGGACCCTTCCAAGTTCCAGCGTCTCGGTGGCAAGATTCCCAAAGGCGTGCTCATGGTCGGCTCTCCCGGCACGGGCAAGACCCTGCTGGCCAAAGCCATCGCCGGTGAAGCCAAGGTGCCGTTCTTCACCATCTCGGGTTCCGACTTCGTCGAGATGTTTGTCGGGGTGGGTGCTTCACGTGTGCGTGACATGTTCGAGACCGCCAAGAAACACGCACCCTGCATCATTTTCATCGACGAGATCGATGCCGTGGGCCGCCATCGTGGCGCCGGCCTGGGCGGTGGACATGACGAGCGTGAGCAGACCCTGAACCAGCTGCTGGTGGAAATGGACGGCTTCGAAGGCACCGAGGGTGTCATCGTCATCGCCGCTACCAACCGCCCGGACGTGCTGGACCCGGCTTTGCTGCGACCCGGCCGTTTCGACCGCCAGGTGACCGTGCCGCTTCCCGACGTGCGTGGCCGCGAACAGATTCTCAAGGTGCATATGCGCAAGGTGCCTCTGGCCGATGATGTGAAACCCTCACTCATCGCCCGGGGTACCCCCGGATTTTCCGGTGCCGACCTCGCCAACCTGGTGAACGAAGCGGCGCTCATGGCCGCACGGGAAAACAGCAAGGATGTGCGCATGTCCCACTTCGAGGCAGCCAAGGACAAGATCATGATGGGCGCGGAACGCCGCTCCATGGTGATGAAGGACGAAGAAAAGAAACAGACCGCCTATCACGAGGCAGGCCATGCCATCGTGGGCCTGATGGTGCCTTCACACGATCCCGTGTACAAGGTCAGCATCATTCCACGCGGGCGCGCCCTGGGCGTGACCATGTTCCTGCCTGAAGAGGACAGGTACAGTCAGAGCCGCGAATTGCTGGAGAGCCAGATTTCCAGCCTGTATGGTGGCCGGATTGCCGAGGAACTGATCTTCGGTGATGATCACGTTACCACCGGCGCATCCAATGACATCAAGCGGGCCACCGAAATCGCCCGCAACATGGTCACCCGCTGGGGCCTGTCCGAGCGTCTGGGACCGCTGGCCTATGGTGAAGAGGAAGAAGAGGTGTTCCTTGGCCGTTCCGTCACCCAGCACAAGAATGTATCCGACGAGACGGCGCATATCATCGATGAGGAGATCCGTAACATCATCGACCGCAACTACGACCGCTCACGTCGTATTCTCAAGGAGAACATCGACAAGCTCCATGCGATGGCTCAGGCGCTGATCAAGTATGAAACCATTGATTCCCAGCAGATCGAGGACATCATGGCGGGCCGTACACCGCGTCCACCGGCAGACTGGGATGATGACTCTTCGCCCAGTTCGGGTGGCAGTGCTGTGGCCGTGGATGATGTGCCCAAGGACAGCAAGAAAGACGACCCGGTGATCGATCCGGATCCCGCTGGGCAGCATTGATTGTCATTTTTCGATAGAGCAGGGTGGAGCCTCCGAGGGAGGCTCCACCTTTTTGTGGCCCATGAAACTGAACTGTAACGGCAAAACACTCGACCTGGGCAGTCCCCGGGTCATGGGTATTCTCAATGTCACCCCCGACTCTTTTTCGGACGGGGGAAGGTTCCTGCAGCGTGATGCTGCAGTTGTTCAGGCTTTGCAGATGGAAAAAGACGGTGCTGCCATCGTCGATGTGGGCGGGGAATCCACGCGACCGGGAGCAAGCCCGGTGTCTCTTCAGGAAGAGCTGGACCGAGTCATCCCCGTGATAGAAATTCTGGGAGAAAAGCTGGAGATACCTGTTTCTGTCGACACCAGCAAGCCGGAAGTCATGCGCGAGGCGATACAGGCCGGTGCTGGCCTGATCAATGATGTGAATGCGCTGCGCAGTGAAGGTGCGCTGGTGCAGGCTGCAGCGCTGGGGGTTCCCGTGTGCCTGATGCACATGCAGGGTCGACCCGATACCATGCAGCAGGCTCCCCGGTACGACAGCGTACTGGATGAAGTGCGGGCCTTTCTTACAGAGCGCATAGGCGCCTGTGTGGAACAGGGGATACCCCATGGGGATATACTGGTCGACCCGGGTTTTGGTTTTGGCAAGACCCTGATGCACAACCTGGAACTGCTGCACGGGCTGGGAGAGCTGGAAAAACTGGGCTGCCCACTGCTTGTGGGCTTGTCACGCAAGTCCATGCTTGGCACACTCACGGGTCGGGAACCGGAGCAGCGGGTGGCAGCCAGCGTGGCAGCAGCGCTGCTGGCGGTAGAACGGGGCGCCAGCATCGTGCGCGTTCACGATGTGGCGGAAACGGTCGATGTACTGAAAGTTCTGGAAGCGGTCATCGACCCGGCCAGTGCCGGCCGATGATGCTGGAAACGGTCCGCCGGAC
>DRLF01000041.1 GCA_011051425.1 Thiolapillus brandeum
CGTGACCCTCACGCAGATATCACGATTGTGTAACAAATGAGCATTTGGGCTAGTTTGAAACCAGTGCAACCTGGAACACAAAAGTGGTGCCCCTGTCCGGCTGGCTTTGCGCCCAGATGCGGCTTTCATGGAGTTCCATGATGCGCTTGGCGATCGCCAGCCCCAGCCCGGCATGCTGTGCACTGGTCTTGCGGCTCTTGTCCAGCCGGTAGAAACGGTCGAAAACATGTGGCAGTTCTTCCCTGGGAATGCCGCTGCCGGTATCGGATATTTCAACCGATATGTGCCTGCTGTCCGCATTCAGGGAAACCTTGACCTGACCACCGCGCTGCGTGTGCTGCAGCGCATTCTCGATAAGGTTGTCCAGCACGCGCTGGATGAGACCGATATCACCATAGGCGAAGGGAAGCAGCGGCTGCCGGTCCACCAGCAGGCGGATACCTTTTTCTTCCGCACGTAACTCGAACTTGCTGACAACGTCCTGCACCAGTTCGGCCAGGGAAAAGGCCTCGACATTCAGCATGGTTTCACAGGAATCCAGCTTGGCGAGCTCAAACAGCTCAGATACCAGCCGTATCAGCTGGTTGCTCTGGGTATTGGCGATGGTAAGGTACTGGCGTCGCCTTTCCTCGTCCAGACTGCTGTCTTTCAGCAGCAGCGTCTCCAGATAACCGTGCAGGGATGTCAGCGGCGTGCGCAAGTCATGTGAAATATTGGCGATCATCTCGCGCCGCTGGGCATCATTGCGCTTCAGTTCCGCCACCTGCTCATCGATACGGTCCGCCATCTGGTTGAAGGTCTCGCCGAGAACATCTATTTCATCTCCGGCAGCGTGCTGGTCTGAGCTGTAGCGGGCAAAGCGTTCATCCTTCTCTTCCGATGATACTTTTTGCATGATCTGCGCCAGAATCTTCAGGCGGCGGGTAATCAGGGAAAAGCCGGCCAGACCGAACAACAGGCTCACACCCAGCGCTCCCAGCAGCAACCACAGCGCCACGCGCAATGCATAGCTGTCCGCGATACGTTTGGCGATGCCATCGTAGGCTTCCCCACCGAGTATCACGTACAGGTAGCCCTGCAGCTGGCCGTCTCTTGAAATCGGCGACGCGGAAAAGACCTTGCTGCCCTGTGGCGACCGGGGATCATCACCGAGCAGGGGATAGGAAGCGGATTTGCTGATAAAGCGTTTGATCGGCTCAAGTGCGATCCTGTCACGTTTCACCCTGCCGGCAGGCGCCGAATAGGCCAGTATTTTTCCTGTCCTGTCCAGAAGATAGACCTCGATGGACGGGTTGACGACCATCAGCTGATGAAACAGATTCTTCAGTGCGGGCTGATTGACTTTGTCTCCGGTCAGCAGGGAATCACTTTCCACCAGGTGCTGGGCAAGATCCAGGTTCAGTTTTTGCATCACTTCCTGCTGATAGGCATTGGAAGTGTAGTAAAGCAATCCGAAGAACGCGGCTCCAATAGCAAGCAGCAATACAAACAGCAGCAGCGCCATTTTCCGGTAGAGACTGCCGGCGGGTTTCATTGAACCTCCCCCTTGCTGACCGCAAATTTGTAACCGACACCCCAGACCGTGAGAATCCACTGCGGCCGGGAGGGATCGGCCTCTATCTTTGCCCGCAGGCGGTTGATATGGGAATTGACGGTATGCTCATAGCCTTCGTGGGAATAGCCCCACACCGCATCGAGCAGCTGGCAGCGCGTAAACACCTGTCCCGGATGACGGGCAAAATGCCAGAGCAGGTCGAATTCACGCGCAGTCAGTTCCAGGGGGCGCTGTTTCATGCGTACGGTACGCCCCTCATAGTCGATCTCCAGATCCCTGTGCTTCAAAGAAGAAACCGAAGATTCCGATGCCTGGTTCAGTGCTGTAATGCGCCGGCAGATGGCCCTGGTGCGCGCCACCAGTTCACGCACGCTGAAAGGTTTGGTGAGATAGTCATCCGCACCGATCTCCAGTCCAAGCACCCTATCCATTTCCGCGCTCCTGGCAGTCAGCATGAGAATGGGAGTGTACGCTTCCTGCGCCCGCACCCGGCGGCAGATTTCCAGGCCGTCCACGCCGGGAAGCATCAGATCGAGAATGATCAGGTCATAACTACCGCTGCAGGCCTTGTCCAGACCTTCCTGCCCGTGATGACAGACATCGACATCTGCCCCCTGGTCACGCAGGTGCATGGCCACCAGGAAGGCGATGTCTTCATCATCCTCTACTACCAGAATCTTGCTCATGGTGTGGTTTTCCGTTCTTTGCTGTTTGCAGCATAGACCGGAAATATCACCAAATTATCACATCACCCTCAAAACACAGGATCTGACTGTCAGACGATCTCAATCATCGAGGATACTCTGCTGTGTATTTTCAGTTTTCGGTGGATCCGGCAACAAAACACGGCCGGTGATTATCTCTGCACAGACATCCTGATTCGCCCTCGCCTTGTTCAGCAGTCCTTCGAGCAACAGACTGGCGCCCCCGGTAGATACCGCGGCCATGTAAGACAGTGAGGAACCGATCGCTCCTTTGGGATCGATCAGGATAGCGGGGGAGGAAAGATTGCCCCCTAACATGATCAACCCGGCCAGGCCCAGTTTTCTTATTCCAAAACCCCGCCTGGGCAGGGGCTTGAAACTGAGCCATATCTTTTCTGTCTTAAGGTTCAGCTCACCCTGCCCCAGCCAGGTTGCACGTTTGAAAACGGCCGCCAGACCCCGTGGGGTTGTCGCCACACCATCCTTGACGGAAAAATACAAAGCCCCACATTCCAGAACACTCTTTTGCTGCGGTTCCGGATTGATGGTTTCGATAACGCTTTCACCCAGTTCTTCCGGCAGTCCGCTGCCGACAGGATAGTTTTTCAGTCCCAGCAGAATTTCGCCATTCATGCTGGCGACAATCTCTGCGATGCTGCGGCCCTGCCCTGTAACATCAAGATCGACCAGCATCTGCGACTGTCCTTTGGCGACCTGCACGCCGGGAAAAGCCAGCGCCAGATCCATATCCTCGACAGCCAGCTGCAACTCATACGCTGGAGAAGGCCGGGCGACATCGATCTGCAGTTTGCCCTTGAGCGGACGTCCACCAAGGCTGGCCCTGAAATCACTCATCCGCAGCTTTCCATCCGAAATGGAGACAGGTGTCTGTACATCATGAACCTCCATGATCAAACCGCGAAACACGCCTATTTCCAGCTGCATCTGAAGCACGACTTTCTTTATCCAGTCAACCGGCAGCGACCGGGAAGAAAACACCCTGGGCTGTTTTTCCATCGCTTCGCTTTTTACCACGGACTCAATTTCGACATTCTTCAGCACCTTGAGCTCTTCCGGCTGACTTTGTGGAAACATGGCATTGAGGTCCAGCAACCTGCTGCGCAGTTTTCCGCTGGTCCTGCTTTTGGAGGCATCGCTGTCGAGCAATATATTCAGGTCCCCCCGTAAATCGCTCTTTCCCGCAACCAGGTCGATGTCCTTGAGCTGCAGCCGTTCACCCTGGCGGCGTATCTGCAAACTGGCATGCACGGGCTTTACGGGGTTCATCTTCAGCGCCAGCATTCTGCCCAGCACCGACAGATCATCCGCCTTCAAACTTGCCTCCCAGGCGGATGACTTGTTTGTATCCCCTGGCACGACATCGGCATGCGCCTGCATCTCCCAGTGATCACCGTTCATTTCCATCTGCATAGCCAGAGCCCCGGCGCCAGATCCATCCTTGAGGATTCCTGTCATCCTGACAGGCGCTTCAGTCCTGATGCCTTTTATTCCCAGGGATTCGAGGGACGATGCCTTCAGTGAAAAACCCAGGTTGACACCTGTCCGTTTCTGCAGATCCTCGACACTGCCGGACGCTTTCATCTGCACACCTTTGCGATCCAGATTTGCTTCCAGATCACTGAGGGAAAACCGCTTTGCGTCTTTTGTCAGCCTGGCGCTTGCAGTCACCTTTCCTTTGAGGAAAGCAGCGTCATTGAGCACGCCGGCAGATTGAAGAACAGCAGCCAGATCATCCGATTCAGCTGTCCAGGATATATTCATACCATCCAGCGCAAACAGATCCCGGATCTCTCCTTTTCCCCGAACCTTCAGGTGACTGCCATTGCTGCTGAATTCCAGGCCGGACAACTGCCAGGTGTTTTCGCCGTGCAAACGGGCCTGCAGGCTCACCGGCCCTGTGACCGATGCTTTTCCCAGCTTTTTGCCTGCAACCATGACCAGATCCGGCGCGCGCAGCCTGACCTGCAGATCGAGCTTTGGCAATGCCTGGCTATCCTGAACGTCCACCGTCCCTTCTGCAGAAACGTCGAGCCGGGCGAGCCGGCCTGATATCTTCATCAGATTGCCCGGCTGCTTCATGTTGCTTTTCAGACTGAGGGGCATGTTGTTGAAAGCACCGGACAACGACACCCGGATATCATCCGGTTTGTGGACGAACAACAGCTCTTTTATCCGCAGATCGTTCTTCTTTCCCTGAGCCTGAAAGGAGACGGTTGCATTCCTGACGACCGTATTTCCCGGATACAGGCTCAGCCAGTCGCCTTCTTCCTTCTCAGGAGCCTCCTGCTCTGGCATGACCACCGTTGCGTTGAGGTCCTGAACCTCCACATCCGGCTCCAGGCGACCGAAG
>DRLF01000042.1 GCA_011051425.1 Thiolapillus brandeum
GTGAGCCATGCCGGATGCCATTTCGCCCATGGTGCTGAGACGGGCCACGTGGGCCAGTTCCATCTGATACTGGCGATCTGCCTCTGCGGCCTGCTTGCGCGCGCTGATGTCCCGAAACACGACCACCGAACCGACGATATCACCCTGCTCATTGCGAATGGGGGTGCTGCTGTATTCCACAGGAATGCTGTTGCCGTCTCTTCTCCAGAACAGGTCTTCTTCCACATAACGGGGTTTGCCTTCGCGAAATGTGAGATATACAGGGCATTCCGTCCCTGGATTGGGGCTGCCGTCCTGCCGGGTGTGATGCAGGAGCTGGTGCTGGTTGGCGCCGATGAGATCTTTGGCCCGCCAGCCGGTGATTTCGGTAACCGCCTTGTTGATGAAAGTCGCGTTTCCCTGCAGATCCACGCCATAGATTCCGTCGGCTACGGAATCGAGGATGAGGTTGTGCTGGCGCTCCAGCATGCTTTTCGATTTCTTCAGCGCCCGGTTGAGACGCACGACCCAGCTGGTCATCACCAGCATGAACAGCAGGAAGGCCAGGGTGATCAGCAGCCAGTACCAGTATTTTTCGATGGCGTCGCTGAGGGTGAAGCGCTCCGGACGGTCATAGGGAGGGAGATGCAGATCGCGCAGCAGATCGTGTACCGGCTGGTATTCCAGTGGCGTGGTCCAGCCGGCGTACTCGCCCCACTGGGCTGCAGGCTCCAGGGGGGACATCTGCAGCAGCGCGACGGCAACCCGCCGGGCGAGTTGTGCCGGCGTGTGCTGCAGCTGGCTGAAAGGCCATTCGGGATAGAGCTGTGTGCTGTGCGAGAACGGATACCGGGCATTTTTCTTCTCGCCCAGAATCCTGAATTCACCGGCAGCGGTTGTGCCTCCCTCGGCCAGGTTCTCGAGTATGCCTGTGCGCACCGTGCCCACATCGGCCTTGCCGTGCTGGACTGCCTTCACCACGGCATCATGTGTGCCGCCGAACTGCAGGCTTTCCGTGTCCTCGTAGGGATTGATGCCTATCTTCTCCAGCTCTTTCCAGGCCATCTGGAAGCCGCCCAGGGAAGTCCTGTCGACGGCCATCAGCTTCTTTCCCCGCAGGTCTTCCAGTTTCCTGATGTCCTTTCGGTCGCTGCGCGTGAAAATGACCCCGCCGAACACGTTGGATGCGCGGTTGTTGATGAGGTTGTTCAGGGTGACGATGCGGGAAATCCGGTAACGCACTTCCATATTGACATAGATGCCGGGATTGACCAGCAGAAAATCCACCGTGCCGTCCCTGACTGCAGGTTCGATTTCCCGGAAGTCCAGCGGAACGATGATGAAGTGATACTCCGGTATCACCCGGGAAAGATAGTCGGCGGTTGGCGACCAGTTGCGCAGGGTGGCTTCATCGCCCCGGTGGCTCAGTACGCCGATTCTCACTTCCGGAGTCTCTGCAGCGGCAAGGCTGGAGGCAAACAGGCAGATTGCCATGAAAAGGAGCAGAATGGGGCTGCGGGTAGCAGGGCTGTCAGCCACGGGGTGCGTCCAGTGCATAAGGGGCGGGATCAATGACGGGTTTCCTGTCGAGAGCAAGGTCGGCCAGCAGCTTTGCGGATGCCGGACCCAGAACCACGCCGTTGCGGTAGTGCCCCGCGTTGATGAAAAGATTCTCGATCTGCGGATGCCTTGTGATGTAAGGAATACCTGCAGGTGTTGCAGGCCGCAGCCCCGCCCAATGCAACTCAACTTCATACGCTTGCAGGACAGGATAGCGCTTGATGGCCAGCCGGGTCAGTTCATCGCGGGCCGACTGTGTGGTGTCTTTTTCAAAACCGGCTTCTTCCAGCGTGCTGCCAAACAGGATCCGGCCATCGCGGCGGGGGATGATGTAGCGGTTCTCTTCCAGCATCATGTGGCGGATGACGCCGGGCTGACCCTTGAACAGCAGCATCTGTCCACGCACCGGCCGTATGTCGGCGGGTGTGGGCAGCATCCGGCTGAAAGCCCCTGTCCATGCCCCCATGGCGAGTATGGTGGTTTTCGCCAGAACCGGACCTGCCGGGGTTTCCACGCCCCGCAGATACCCATCATCCAGTATCAGGCCCGCGGCGGGAGTGTGGGTACGAATTTTTACACCCCGCTGCTGCAGATCCTGCAGCAGTGCTTTGACCAGACGCGGATTCCGTACCTGGGCGACTTCCGGCATCCACATGGCGGTTGCAGGGGGATTGTGACGTTCGGGTTCCAGTTCGGCGATGTCGGAAGCATCCACTACGGTGAGCGTTTTCTGATAGCGCTGCGCCCACTGCTGTGCCTGCTCCAGTTCATCATCGGCGCGAATGAGCAGGCCGCTGACGGTGTATTGCGGGTCGATACCGGTGTCTGTACTGATCTGCATGCACAGCCGCTCATAGTGCTCCTGACTGACACTGGCCAGCCTGCTGATGCTGTCAGGGTAACGCCAGGGATAGAGAGGGGACACAATACCGCCCCCGGCCCATGAGGACTCCCGCGCCATTTCGCCCCGTTCCAGGAGTACGACATCGGCGCCGGCTGCCTGCAGTTCGCGGGCGGTCAGCATGCCGATGATTCCTCCGCCGACGATCAGGAAATCTGTCATCCGGAATTCCTGCTCCGGTGCGCTTTTTGTGACAACCGCATGGTCAGGGGGGCAGATGTTTTGCTATGGTTCATAAGAATGATAGTTTATTCCATGAGGGGGTACAGGTGAAACGAACAATTGTTGCTGGACTGGCAGCGGCCTTGCTGTTGGCCGGTTTGGCGGAAGCCAAGGTATATAAATGGGTGGACGAGAGCGGCAAAGTGGTGTTTTCCCAGACACCACCGCCCGAGAACGTTCCTGCTGAGGAAGTTCAGGTGAACGCACCACCACCTGCCACGGCGCCGAAGGAGGCGGAAAAGGAGACCGTGGATGAAAAAGTCAAGGGAAACCCCGCGCTGGATCCTGAATTACGCAGGGAATACTGTGAAAAGGGCAGAAAGAACCTGGAAATTCTGGAAAGTGCAAAGCCGGGAGCCGGCTTTTTCACCGAAGACAAGAAACTGGTGAAGTTCACACCAGAAGAAAAAGCGCTGAGGATGAAAGAGGCTGAGGCGGCGATAAAGGCGTATTGTGATTGATTTCCGTGGTCTTCACGATCTTTCTGCCCGGAAGTGACCGTTGCCGCGACAAATGGCACCAAACTCCAGATAAGCGGCATACCGCAGGACGGTTCGTTGCTCTAGAATCAATACTGAGATGAATGCAATGATAGGGAACAAAAGAGAGATGCGTCATTCAGACGGCTTTACCATTATTGAACTTCTGATCACGGTTGCGATTGCAGCGGTGTTGGTAAGCGTAGCTATTCCAAGCTTCAAGAGTATGCAGGAACGCAACCAGGTAATTACCATGGCCAATGATCTGGCGGGTGCAGTGCTGTCTGCACGAAGTGAAGCGGTGAAGACGGAAACGACCATAACACTTAAAAAGGACGGTGATTGGTCCTCGGGTTGGAAAATCATTGGCAAGAATACCGATGGAA
>DRLF01000043.1 GCA_011051425.1 Thiolapillus brandeum
AGTTCCTCGGACCCTCTGTTCGACGAAAAGACGCTGCAACAATCCGGCATCGTCTGTTATCTGCAAAAACCTGTGCGTCAGAAACAGCTGTTGAAATGCCTGTCGAATACGGTTGGTGACAAGCCCCGCCAAAAAGATACGGATCTGACGAACAACACGAATCTGAAGGGAAAAATCCTGCTGGCGGAAGACAACAAGGTCAACCAGGAAGTGGCTGCCAGTATGCTCATCGCCATCGGCTGCGAGGTCGACCTGGCCGAAGACGGCAAGGAAGCGATTCGGCTGTTTCTCCAGACAAGCTACGACCTGATACTCATGGACTGTCACATGCCGGTGATGGATGGCTTCCTCGCCAGCGAACAGATCCGCAAGCTGGAGCGGCTGCAACAGCGTGATCCTACGCCGATTGTTGCACTGACCGCCGACGTGCAGAAAGGCATCAGGACCCGCTGCACGACAGTGGGCATGAATGACTACCTGAGCAAACCCTTCAAGCAGCAACAGCTCTTGACGCTGCTCAGGCGCTGGCTGCCTGTTACAGAGGCGCCAGTGGAAGAGCCACAGACACCTGTACCCGCAGTCGGCAGGCAGGAAAGCCAGGGCGTGCTGGACCAGTCCATGCTGCAGCAACTGCGTGATCTCGAAAAGGCCACCGGCCGGGATATCCTGAACAAGGTGGCACGGCAGTTCATGACACAGGCACCGGCTGATATGCAGAAAATGTGGCAGGCGCTGAAAAAGGAACAAAGCGAGGAGCTGCGTTTTCTTGCCCACAGCATGAAATCTGCCAGTGCAAATCTGGGTGCCATGGCATTGTCGGAACAGTGCAGGAAACTCGAGATGACTGCCAAAAACAATCAGTTGGAGCATGCTGACGAGTTGCTCGAGGAGGCGCAACAGCTTCTTGATACCGCCCTGTCAGCGGTTCAGACGGAAGTTTCCGACGGCCCTGCCGAAGACACGTCCGCCACTCCAGGTTCCAAATCATCCCAGGAACTCGTTCTTGTCGTCGATGATGATCCCGTCTTCAGACTGACTACCCGCGAAGCCCTGGTTTCTGCCGGCTACCAGGTCCTGGAAGCCGGCAGTGGCGCCGAGGCCCTGGAACTGTCTGCAAGACACCATCCCGATTTGTTGCTGCTGGACGCATTGATGGAAGACATGGATGGATTTGATGTGTGCCGTCGTTTGCGAAAATCAGCAAATTTCGGTGATGTTCCTATCCTGATGGTAACCGCGCTGGAAGACAGGGAATCCATAGACAAGGCATTCGAATCCGGCGCATCCGGTTTCATCATGAAGCCAGTCAACTATGCAATTCTGCGTCAGCGTATCCGTTTTGAACTGCGTGCCAGCAGGAATGCCCGAAACCTGATAGAAAGCCAGGACAGGCTCGAAAGCGCCCAGCGCATTGCCGGTCTCGGTTACTGGCGTTGGGATTCGGAAACTGACCAGCTCGCCATTTCAACAAATCTGGCTGAAATGCTGGGAGTACCCCGGGACAGTCTGAGCATGTCTCTGAATGACTATCTGAACTGGGTACACCCCAAAGATCGCGAATATCTTCGCAATACTATTGTGGCTACGCCCAATGGCGCTCCTCTCAAGCCGATCGACTATCGTATGATCATCGAAGGGCAGCCGGGTATAACAGTTCATCAGGAACTGGGCATCGCGCCTTACGCCAGTCATGTGGTGCTGGGTACTGTCCAGGATATTACACAGCAGCGGGCAAACGAGCGCCGTATCAGGCAACTGGCCTATACAGATGAACTCACCGGGCTGGCCAGCCGCGCCTATTTCTACAAGCATGTCGACGATGTCATCCATGCGGCACAACGCCGCGAAGAGCGGTTCGCCCTGCTCTACCTCGATCTGGACGGTTTCAAGGACATCAATGACAGCATGGGACACGACACAGGCGACAAACTGCTGCGTATCGTTGCGGAGCGTCTTCTTGGCATCTTACGGGAAACCGATTTCATTGCGCGTCTCAGTGGTGACGAGTTCTGCATTCTTGTTGACAATGTCACGGATCAGTATGATGCGGCAGACGTGGCCAGCCGCTGTCTGAACGAGATCAACAAGCCCGTCAAACTCGTTGGCAGGGATCTGCGTCCGCGTTGTAGTATCGGTATTTCCTATTTCCCGGAGGACGGCCAGGACCTGCAGTCCCTTCTGAAAGCTGCAGACAGTGCCATGTATGCCGCCAAGACGGACGGCAAACACCGCTATGCGTTCTATCAGCAGCGACACACGGTCGAGGCGGGGCAGCGCCTGCAGATGGAACAGGATTTGCGCCAGGCCATCGATCACGAACAGCTGGTACTGCACTACCAGCCTCAGGTGGATCTGGAGAGCGGCCGGCTTGCCGGTGTCGAAGCCCTCGTTCGCTGGCAGCATCCGACCCAGGGACTGATCTATCCCGGCAGCTTCATCGAAGTCGCAGAGCGGATCGGCATGATCAAAGACCTGGGAAACTGGGTGCTGAAAACAGCTTGCCAGCAGGCAGCCCACTGGCAGATGCAGGGACTGCCCCCGTTTCGCATGGCGGTAAACATCTCTCCGCTGCATTTCAATGATCCTTCGCTGCTGGATACCGTCAGGGAAGTGCTGGATGCAACCGGCCTGCCCTCAACGGCCCTCGAACTGGAGATCACCGAAAACGTGGTTCAGACGACCGGCAATGACTTCAGTATTTTCAGAGAGCTGCAAAACCTTGGGGTCAGGATATCCATCGATGACTTCGGCACCGGCTACTCATCGCTGGCCTCTCTCAAGTCGCTACCCATCGATTGCCTTAAAATCGACCGGATTTTCATACTGGACATGAACACCGACAACAGTTCGGGCATGCTGGTGGAAACCATTGTGGATGTCGCCCACGCCATGGGACTGGCGGTCATTGCGG
>DRLF01000044.1 GCA_011051425.1 Thiolapillus brandeum
ACAGGGGCGAAAGATCGCGCAACCGCTGAACTTGTTCGCGCAACTTACTGATAACAAAATCTATTTCTTCCTCGGTCGTATAGCGGCCGAGGGTAAATCTCAGGGAGCTGTGAGCCAGCTCGTCCGGCCTGCCGATGGCGCGCAGCACATAGCTGGGCTCCAGGCTGGCGGAGGTACAGGCCGAGCCGGAAGAGACGGCCATGTCCTTGAGCGCCATCATCAGGCTCTCGCCTTCCACGAAATTGAAGCTGACGTTTAGATTACCGGCGATGCGCTGCTCCAGATCACCGTTCACGTAGACCTCTTCCATATCCTTGAGGCCGTCCCAGAGGCGGTTGCGCAGGGCCAGCAAACGGGCGTTCTCATCGGCCATTTCCTCTTTGGCGATACGGAAGGCCTCGCCCATGCCCACGATCTGGTGGGTGGCCAGGGTGCCCGAACGCAGGCCGCGCTCGTGACCGCCGCCATGCATCTGGGCTTCCAGCCGCACCCGTGGTTTGCGGCGCACATAGAGGGCGCCCATGCCCTTGGGACCGTAGATCTTGTGCGCGGAAAAGCTCATCAAATCCACCGGCAGCGACTGCATATCGATCTCGACTTTACCTGCGCTTTGCGCTGCATCTACATGAAATACAATCTTATTTTCACGACATATTTCACCAATTGCAGCGATATCCTGAATCACGCCAATCTCGTTGTTTACGTGCATCACCGAAGCCAGGATGGTGTCATCACGAAGCGCTTCTCGGAACTTGTCCAGGTCTAGCAGGCCGTTGGATTCCACATCCAGATAAGTGACTTCGTAGCCTTCCCTTTCGAGCTGCCGGCAGGTATCCAGCACCGCTTTGTGCTCAGTCTTCACAGTGACGATATGCTTGCCACGCTTGTGATAGAAATGGGCAGCCCCTTTTATGGCCAGGTTGTCGGATTCGGTAGCTCCGGAAGTCCACACGATTTCCCGCGGGTCAGCATTGATCAGCGCCGCCACGTTCTGCCTTGCCTCATCGGCAAGCTTCTCCGCCTCCCAGCCGAAAGGATGGCTGCGCGACGCCGGATTGCCGAAAACGCCGTCCAGTGTCAGACAGTGACACATCTTCTCCGCCACCCGCTCGTCTACCGGGGTCGTCGCAGAATAATCAAGATAAATAGGGAGTTTCATTCACTGCTCCAGAATTGCTTTTCGCCCGCAGGCTTCATGAATGGGTTGCGATCGACAGGTTCAAATCCTGTGGCTTGTTTGCGCTTTTCTTTTTGGCCAGTTGCTTGTCCAGCAGATCCTGCAGGCTGATGCTGCTCAGGTAGTCATAGATGCTGTCACTCAGATCCTGCCAGAGCTCGTGGGTCAGGCAGCGCTTGTCGCCATGGCAGTTGCCCTGGCCGCCACAGGCGGTGGAATCCAGGCGCTCGTCCACTGCGGTGATTACGCCTGCCACGTCGATACGCCGGGGCTCCAGACCCAGACGATAACCTCCGCCCGGCCCACGGGTGCTGCTCACCAGTTCGCGTTTGCGCAGACGGGCGAAGAGCTGCTCCAGGTAAGACAGGGAAATATCCTGCCGCTCTGCAATATCCGCCAGGCTTACAGGGCCGTCTTCCGCATGCAGGGCCAGGTCCAGCATTGCGGTTACCGCATATCGTCCTTTTGTGGTCAGTCTCACGCGTCGATTCCCGGTTTCAATATCTGGGCGCAACTATACATTACCGACTATTTTAGTCAAGTATTAGCAAAATCTGAAATTCGTGCTCCGGTACTTTCTATTGATCAGCGGATTCGTCAGATTTGACCTTGTCATCATCCCCGCCGCTGAGACGGCTGAGCTCATCCGCCGTGGAGACGATCTCGCAGGAAGCCAGCTCCGGCAGATCCACGTCTTCTTCCGTGTAGCCCATGCTCTTCAGCACTTCACACATACGGGACATTTTGGATTCCAGCACATGCACATGATCGAGCATGCAATTGATGGCATTGGCCACCGGGTCCGGCGCATCCTCTGTCGCGCCATAGGCGTCGAAACCCATTTTGCGGGCAAGTTTTTCGCGGTGTGCCGTATCCCGCTTGGTACGCCGCTCCACCAGACGACCGGGTATCCCGACTACCGTGCCATTGGCAGGTACCGGCTTGACCACGACAGCGTTGGAGCCGATCCTGGCGCCATCACCGATCTCTATAGGCCCCAGCACCTTGGCACCCGCACCCACCACCACATCATTGCCCAGGGTGGGATGACGCTTGCCCTTCTCCCAGCTGGTTCCGCCAAGGGTCACACCATGATAAAGGGTGCAGTCATTGCCGATAACGGCTGTCTCGCCGATCACCACACCCATGCCGTGATCGATGAAAAAACGCCGCCCGATCGTAGCACCGGGATGTATTTCAATCCCGGTAAGCCAGCGGGCAGTATTGGAAACAGCCCGCCCCAGCCATTTGAAGTTGCGCTTCCACAAACCATGCGCCATACGATGCACTATCACCGCATGCAGACCCGGGTAAGTCGTAAGCACCTCGAAAGTGTTGCGCGCCGCCGGATCCCGGTCAAAAACAGATTGAATATCTTCACGCAGTCGTTCAAACATGGTTCAGTACCGCCTGGCCATCAATATCCGACTATTTTACTCTATTTTAAAGTTGCCCCATAGCGGCGAACAGGCTGTTGGTTTTGTTTCGGCATGGGACTTCAGGTTCAGCCCGGGCCTGGCTGAAAGAATCACCTTCAAATTCCGGAAAGATTGCCCACACTCGGATACGGCCTGTCGAACCACCCCTTGAGGCGTATGTCAGCCATCCTTTTCACCAGGCTTGCCGCCTCCTCCCCCTCCAGAAGCCCGATAACGCTTACGGCAATATCGGCGTGCCCATCAACCACACAATCAGCCTGTTGTATGGATTCACGTATCCTGTGGACCAGCCATTCTGTCTGACTGGCGTCTGTGTTCGGCAACACCACCCAGAAAACATGCTCCTGCCAGCGAGCCATGACATCACCCTTGCGCAGCACTGCGCGGATGAATTCAGCGGCTTTGCGTATCACTCTGGCCTGATCCTGCCAGTTCACCGGCTGGTTCCCGGCGGTGTCGTGAACCACCTCCAGGCTCATCAGGCTCAATTGCTCTGCATGACGATTGGCCTTGTCCACCGCAAACTTCAGCAGGTCTACAAAATAAGTCGCATTGTAAGCACCGGACAGTTCATCTTTTATTCGCGGGCGAACACTTTCAATTTGCGCCATCACATCACCCATGATGAGCGTCAGATTTTCAAACAGTCTGGATGAAATTCTTGGGTATGCCCTGGCTATTCTGTGGATATCTTTCCAGCTCAGTGCAAGAGCACATGAAGGACGAACCGCAACCACATCCGCTCTGCGCTGGCGCGTACGCATGAGCGCGGTAACCCCAAATACATCACCTGCCCGCAGTGTTCTTATCCGCTGGGTGGAACCATCAGTCTGGGTGCGCCAGATTTCTGCCTCACCTTCGAGCAGTACGCGCATGTAACGTGCACTTTGCCCTTGCAGGAAGATAGCCTCATCCTGGCGAAACTGCTGCAGCCGGCTCAGCGCAAGTATCTTTCTCACCTGCCAGTCGTGCATGCCGTAAAACAGGGGGCAATCGTCAATTACCTGTTTTCGGACTTTTACGGAAATCAGATCCCAGACACTCAGCAGCTGACTGCGCCAAAGCAACAGTGGCAGAATGAAAAAGGTGCTGACCAACGCCAGAAGCATGACCAGCGCGCTCAACAGGCCAAACCGGGCAACAGGCGGAAAACCGGACAGCGACAGGGTGGCAAAGCCCATTGCGAGTGCGATTGCCGTAGCTATGATGGGCGCCGCCTCCCGGGAGACCACACATTCCAGCGCCCGATCGGACACCTGTCCACATTGCTGGTAACGCACGATGAAGTGCATGCTGTGATCGACCGCTATCCCCATGGCGATGGCCGCGACCATCGCCGTACCCGTATCCAGAGCCACATCCAGATAGCCCATGACACCAAACAGCATGACAATCGGAAACAGATTGGCCAGCACCGCAATCATCCCGGCCTTGAACTGCAGGAACAGGAAGGATACCAGCAGGAAAATCACCAGCAGCATCAATGCCAGAGAGCGCGCCTGACCGTCTGCCATGTAGTCGACTGCCCTGTTGTTCAGATAACTCTCTCCAGTAACCTGCACCGACAGGTCAGACGCCATGGATTCTCTGGCATAAGCAAGGATCCGGGCCACCGCCTGATTCAGTTCCTGCGATGAACTGATGTTATGACGCACCATGATGCGTGCACGGGCAAAATCCGCGGATACAAAGGGCTTCATTGCTTTCTTATCCAGCATCAGGCTGTATGCCTGTACGACTTCATCCCTTTCCGGCAGATACGGCGCTACCGCTTTTTCCGTGTCCGTACCGCTGTGAACGATGCCGATGAAATCGGCCAGAGAATAGCTGCTGTCAAATTTTCCACTGTGGTCGAGGAATTTCTGCAGTGCCTGCAGTTGCTCCAGATTCCGGACCCGGAGAAACGCTTCTGACGGCCCACTGACAACCACTGAAAGCGTCTGCATACCTGACAGCTTCTCATGCAGCAGCCCTGCATAACAGGCAAATGCCGATTGGTCGCTGAAGTGGTCCATCACGTTGTTGTTGACCCGCAGCTGCAGCGCACCGTATCCGAACACCATGGTCAGAAACAGCAGGCTGATACCGACCTGTAACCGATGTCTCTTGATGTATTTGAGCACCACAAGTGCTGTGCGAGCGAAAACATCTGGCACACTGCCCTCACGAAGTCTGCTGTAGCGGCTGCCAAGCAGCTGAAGAAATACCGGCACCAGCAGCACCGTTGCAATAAAGTTGAAAGCGAGCGCGGTGGAAGCGATCAGGCCAAACTGCCGCAACAAAGCCAGGTCGTTGAGCCCAATCGAGAGAAAGCCGAAATACGTGGTAACAAAGGTCAGCGTAACGGCAATACCCATGTTTTTACTCATCAGCTGCAACGCCCTGCGCGGCTTTTTCCCTTTGCGAATGCCCGCCTGGTATTCCGTGAGCAAGTGAATATCCTCGGTCGAACCGATAATAATCAGCAGAGCCGGAATAATGGAAGTCATGATATTCACAGGAATCCCCAATACCGCCATCAGGCCCAGCGTCCACAAGATGCTCACCCCTGCCGTTGCCAGCGGTATGACGGCGACCAGCAAGTGACGCAGGGCAACGATCAGTGTGACTACCAGCATCAGCAAAGCCAACGGCACAATGGTGGTTTGGTCTTGCCGGATACGCTCGGAAATACCGGTGCGTATATACGGGTCACCCACATGGAATACGGTATGCAGCCTGTTCTGCAGGGGTGCCAGTGCCTCATCCAGCATGTGTGAGACTGCCTGATCAGAACCCTGCTGTTGACTCTTCACATCGAGATAGACGTTGATGGCCATGGCCGTGCCATCGGGCGACAGCAGATTTCTGGCGACCAGAGGATTGGCCAGCGCAGCCTGTCGGACGGCTTCTGCCTCGGCAGGCGTGGCAGGTATTTTGCTGAGGTATGGGTCTGTATAGATGTAGCCGTCTATCGTGCGCACATAGCGGCGTGAAAAAAGACTGTCGGTGCGTTGCACCCAGGGGGAGGTATTTATGCGGTTGACTGCATCCCGGACGGCAGACAGCTTTTCCGGCTGAAACAGGTCAGGATCCTGCACATAAACAATGCTGATGCTTTCTGAACCGAAGTCATCCAGCATCTGCCGGTAAGAGACGCGCGCCGGATCGTCTTCCACCATCATGCCCTCTGCTGAAATTTCCAGCTTCAGTCCGGGAAGCTGGAAAGCTGCCAGTACCGAAAGCAGCAAAACCAGCATCAGCACTGCCCACGGCCGCTGCGCCGCAAAAAGCATCAGTTTACTCATCGCATCATTCCTTGACTGCATCTGTTGTGGAAACCGCTCCCGATCTCTGGTTCCGTAACAATGAACCGGATCTGTCCCTGGCAATTCCCGTAATACTTCTCCCTACTATTGGATGAGCATCAAATATCAGCCATCCACCAGCTTACCCGCTGGATCATCAAGATCAATCCATCACTTCCACATTGAGCCGGAAGCGGAAAAAATCTCTGAATCGACATTTAAACTGTAGCAGTGCACCGTGCTGTTCGCACAATTCTTATTTCTAATCACCCGAACGGTTTGGCTGATCAGGGTGAATTTGATCAGCGAAGGGTGAAAGCGTTTCACCGGGTGGCAAGCGGCAGGCACTTCCACAAAGCCACGGACAGCATCACTGAGCACGCAACACATGAATCGGTGGTGTATTGAGAAGAGTGCGCATTACCAGATAACCGATCAGCATCAGACCCAGCACACCGGCGACAACACCGGCCAACCAGACATGGAAATTCCAGCCGGCATCCAGACCGAACAGTCTTTCTGCGATCAGGTTGCCCGTTGCCGAAGCCAGGGCGGCACTGAGCATCCCGGAAAAAAGCCCCATCAAGCCAAACTCCGTCAGCACCGCAACGGTCACCAGGCGACGACTGGCCCCCAGGGTGCGCAGGATGGCGATCTCGCGCGCGCGTGCCTCGCGGCTGATCTGTACCGCGCTGAAAGTAACCAGTGCGGCGGCGAGCAGGGTAAACAGGAATACAGACTCCACCGCCATGGCCCCCCTGTCCATGATGCCCCGTACCCGCTGCAGCATGGGGCGTATATCCAGCAGGGACACGGCAGGATAGTCTTCCGCCAGCTTGCGCACGACCGAGGCAGTACCGGTATCATCGAGATAGAGGCTGGTGATATAGGCCACGGGCAGATCCTTCATCATGGCGGCATTGCCCTGAATGAAGAAATTCACGTTGAACGAATCCCAGTCCACGGAGCGCAGGTTGATCACCTTCGCGCTGATCGTCTGGCCCGCCACATCGAAGGTCAGCGTGCTTCCCAGGCGGATACCCAGGGTCCTGGCCACCCCTTCCTCCACGCTGAATCCACCCGCATCTCCTGCAGAAAACTTCCATTGCGAACCAGCAAGCGTTCTGTTGTCCGACTGCAGGTGATCGGAAAAGCCCAGGCTGAATTCCCGCTTCAGCAGATGCCGGGCTCGTTCATTGCTGTATTGATCCGCATCCATTCGCCGCCCGTCCAGCCGGGTCAGGCGCCCTCTGGCGGTGGCGTACATGCCGGAATACAGGATGCCCTGCTCATCGAACCATTGCTGCAGCGTCAGCTGGTCCCCCGGCTGGATATTGATGAGAAAATGATTGGGTGCCTGTTCCGGCAGACTGCCCTGCCAGATTTCCAGGAGATCGACCCGCACCAGCGCCAGCAGCAGCAACAGGGTGATGCCCAGGGTAAAGCCCAGCAGTTGCCAGAGGGTCAGTCCGGGATTTCGCGTCAGCGCCGCAATGCCGATGCCAACGCCACCCGCCTTGCCCCGGAATGGCCGGAGCAGACGGATCATCAGCCACCCCAAGCCGGTCACCAGCAGAACGACAACGGCGATCAGCAGCAACATGGCAGACGCAAGCTGCCAGTCCTGCACCTGCCAGACAACCAGCAGGGAAAACACAGCAGCAGCCATTCCCCAAGACAGCCACGCGGAAACACTCATGGGTTCGAGATCGCGCCGCAGCACCCGCAATGGCGCAACATGGCGGATGCGCCAAAGTGCCGGCAGCGAAAAACCACCCAGCAGGACCACTGCATAGGCGAATCCAAGTGTCACGGAACGCCATCCCGGCAAGGGCAACTGCCCGCCGAACCAGTCACCGATCATGGCATAGAGCACCTGCTGTCCAAGGTAACCGGCAAGGATACCAAACAGGCTACCCATAACGAACACCCCCAGCACTTCCTGCAGGTGATGCTGTAGCACCTGGGCGGCGCTCATCCCCAGGGTACGCATGACAGCGATGCCATCCATGGCCTGGACAACGTATTGCCGGGCAGCGAGCATGATCGCGATGCCCGACAACAGGGTGGCGCAAAGGGCGGCCAGCTCCAGGAAACGCCTTCCGCGCTCCAGCGCCTGGCGCATCTCTGGGCGGGCGTTCTCTATGCCCATGATCCTGGCGCCCGCCGGCAGACGGGATGCCAGCCAGTGCCGCATGCGAGCCACGGCATCTGCCTCTCCGGCAACGAGAAAGCGGTACTGCACCCGGCTGGCCGGCGTGATCAGGCCGGTAGCCTGGATATCCCCGTAGTTCATCATCAGTTGAGGCGCAAACTGAAACAGGCTGCCCGACATGTCCGGCTCCTGTCTGAGGGTGCCCTGTACCCGCAGGCGGATTTTTCCCAGGGGGATCTCCATTTCTGGGGCCGTCCCGCCGAGGGCCTTGCGCAGTGAGGTGCTGACGTAGGCAACACCGCGTCCGGGTGCTGCATTGGAAACACCCTGCCCGGTCTCCACCAGAAGCTTTCCGCGCAAAGGGTAGTTGCTGTCGACAGCCTTGACCTGCACCAGCAGCGGCTTGTCTTCGTGGAAAATGACACTGGGAAAAACGACCTGTTTTGAGGTCTTCAGCCCGAGACGCTTTGCCTGCCCCACCCACTGGGCCGGCGCGGCATCACCCTGCTGCACCACCAGGTCGGCCGCCATCAATGACGAGCCTTGCAACAGCAAGGCCTTGTCCACCCGGTCCACGAAGAACGAAACTGATGTCAGTGCGGTCACGGCAACAGTAAGAGCCGCCATCAGGATCAGCAGCGCCTTGTTGCGCCACAAACGGCGAACAGATACGGTCAGGCGCATCAGACCATACTCTTGAGCTTGCCGTGCTCAAGGCGGTAGATGCGGTCACAACGATCGGCCAGTTTCTCATCATGGGTCACCAGCACCAGGGCAGTGGCACAGCGATCACGCAGGGAGAACAGCAGATCAATGACCTGCAGACCGGTATCAGGATCGAGGTTGCCCGTGGGTTCATCGGCAAACAGGATTTCGGGATCACCGGCAAAAGCCCTGGCCAGGGCCACCCGCTGCTGCTCGCCGCCAGACAACTGGCGCGGCAGGTGACCGGCGCGTTCAGCCAGCCCCACTTCTGTCAGCAATGCCATGGCCTGCTGCTGGTAGTTTCGCAACCCGGTGAGCTTGAGTGGCAGGCCCACATTCTCCAGAGCAGTCATGCCGGGCAACAGCTGAAAAGACTGAAAAACAAAGCCGACCCGGCCCAACCGCAACCGGGCGCGGGCATCTTCATCCAATGCATTCAGGCTCTGCTCCAGCAGCATGACCTTACCCGCCGAAGGTTCATCCAGTCCCGCCAGCAAACCCAGCAGAGTGGACTTTCCCGAACCCGACGCACCCAGCAAAGCCACCGCCTCACCGGGTTTGACATTCAGATCGACACCCGTGAGGATGGACAGCAGTGCTCCACCGGGAGCCTGTACTTCTTTTGTTATTCCTGATGCTGATATGAGAGTTTTCATTTTCCTGCTGCTGTTTTCTTTCTGGACTGCCCACGCCGGCGCAAAAGGCACTATCCTGATCATGGGAGACAGTCTGAGTGCAGGTTATGGTATCAGCAAGGAGGAAGCCTGGCCTTCCCTTCTGCAGCAACGGCTGACAGAAAGGGGCCATGCCTACCGTGTCGTGAATGCCAGTATCAGTGGCGACACAACCCACGGTGGCCTGAAGCGCCTGCTAAAAACGCTGGAACGGGAAAAACCTCAAATCGTCATCATCGAACTGGGCGCCAACGACGGCTTGCGTGGCTTGCATCTGCAGGACACCGAAGCAAACCTGGACACGATGGTGGGGATGAGCCAGGACGCGGGAGCAAAAGTGCTGCTGCTGGGCATTCAGCTGCCCGTGAACTACGGTTCCACCTACCGGGAGAGGTTCAGCAGTATCTATGCGCGACTGGCTGAAAAAAGACAGGCCGCACTCGTGCCGTTTTTCCTTGAGGGAATTGCAGAGACCCACACCATGATGCAGCCGGACGGTTTGCATCCCAAAGCAGCCGCCCAGCCTGCTGTGCTTGAAAACGTCTGGACAGGGCTGGCTCCCCTGCTGAAATAGTGGTTTACCTGATCCTCATTCTCCTGTTGCTCGCCGTCATCTACGGGCCACAATGGTGGGTGCAGCGGGTGCTCGATCGCTACAACCGGCATCCGGAAACAAACTTTCCCGGCACCGCCAGTGAACTGGCCAGGCACCTGCTGAACGGGTTTGGCCTCGATCACGTGCGCGTGGAGGCAACGGACAAGGGCGATCACTACGATCCGGCGGCCCGCAGCGTACGGCTCACGCCCGACAAATTCAACGGCAGAACCCTGACCGCCATCACCGTCGCTGCCCACGAGGTGGGTCATGCCCTGCAGCACCACGCGGGCGAGCCCCTGTTCGCCTGGCGCAGCCGCCTTGTCATGGCAACCCTCTGGGGGCAACGCCTCGGTTCTTTCCTGCTGTTTGCCACACCCATGCTGATTGCACTGACGCGGGTGCCTGCCGTGGGCTTCATCTCCTTCATCGGCGCTTTCCTGCTCATGGGCATGGGTGTGATGGTGCAGTTCATCACCATTCCCGTGGAGATGGACGCCAGCTTCAACAGGGCGCTGCCTCTTCTGAAAAACGGTTATCTGGAAAAATCCCAGTACGCGGCAGCCAAACAGATACTGCGCGCTGCCGCCTTGACCTACGTGGCGGCATCCCTCGCCGGCCTGTTGAATTTCTGGCGCTGGATGCAGGTGTTGCGCAAGTAGCCTCCCTGCCCGGCACCCGGGATACACCAGCCAACGCCTTCACGCATACTGCTGCAAACACAAAGTTTCATGCCGTTACCGTCATTGACGCCGCCTGCACCAGCTGGCAGACTGCGCACCTCGCCAGAAGGTGCTCTGCGGCAGATGCCGCGGAGTTAAACGGGAAGCCGGTGAAATACCGGCACTGCCCCCGCAACGGTGATTGGGAAAGAAAGCGGCAACAGCCACTGGGACGACGTCATCCCGGGAAGGCGCGGCTTTCGGAGTCTCTCCAGCCCATCAGTCCGGATACCGGCCTTCAGGCACATCCCCTAACCCGGCGCGGGTGTGCGCCTTTGAAAAGGAATACCACAATGAAGCTTTCTACTCTTACCCTGGCCCTGCTTATGGGGCCTGCCCCCCTGCTCGCCGCCGAATCACTGGATACCCTGGTGGTTACCGCCACCGGCTATGACACTTCACTGGATGATGCACTGGCAAGCATGGAAGTCATCACTGCCGAGGAAATCCAGCGCTCGGCGGCAACCGATATAGCCGATCTGCTGCGGTTTCACAGCGGGCTGGAAATCGGCCGCAACGGTGGCCCCGGCCAGGCCACATCCCTGTTCATCCGCGGTACGGAAAGCGACCAGAATCTGATCATGATCGATGGTGTAGCGGTAAATTCGGGCAGCGTAGGCAGCACCGCGCTGCAGCATATCGATCCCCAGAACATCGAACGCATCGAGATCTACAAAGGCCCCCGCTCCACCCTGTGGGGCTCCGGCGCCATCGGCGGTGTTATCAACATCATCACCCGCAAGGCCGGAGAAGAAGCGCTCAGCTATGGCGGCTCTCTGGAAGGCGGCAGCGATGACACCTGGCGCGGCAATGCACGTATCGGCCATGCAAAAGACAACCACCGTTTGAGCGCCTCGGTATCCCATCAGCGCACCGACGGGTTTCCCACACTGGAAAGCTCAAATATCGACCGTGGCTATGAAAACACCAGCTTCAACCTGGCTGCGGGCATCGATGCCGGCAGGCACAGCTTCGATGCCAGCCACTGGCAGACACGGGGCAACAACGAGTACCTGGATTATTTCGGCAATCCCCTCGATCAGGATTTCGTCAACAGCCGCAGCAGTCTGAGCTGGACGGCGCCTTTCTCTGACATCTGGACCAGCATCCTGGAGCTGGCCTATGTGCGTGACCATATCGACCAGAACCAGAGCAGCGACTCGGTACACACAGACCGTACAGAGCTCAAATGGCAGAACGAACTGACGCTGACCACCAGCGACAAACTGCTTCTGGGCCTCAAGAGCAGCGATGAGGACGTAACCGCCAGGGGTGGTTTTTCCCCCTATGACGAGAATACGGATTTCTGGGAAGCCTGGGCGCAATATGACCTGGTGCGGGGCAATCATCATCTCATCACCGGTATCCGTCATCTCGATCATGAAGATGCGGGCACACATTTCACCTGGAGCCTCAACTACGGCTACAACTTCGGAAACAGCACCCGCCTTTTCGCCAGCGCGGCAACAGGCTTCCGGGTTCCCAGCGCCAATGAACGTTTCGGCTTTGGCGGCAACACCAGGCTGAAACCGGAAGAGTCCACGTCCTACGAACTGGGCACGCGGCATCAGCTTGCAGCCGGCCATGAACTCAGCGCCTCTGTCTACCGCAACGACATCGACAACATGATCCAGTGGGTGCTGGTCACACCACCATTCAGCGGCTACAACCAGAATATCGCCCAGGTGCGTATCGACGGCCTGGAACTGGGTTACGACTACAGCGGCAAAGCTCTGAGCCTGCACCTGGGCGGCAACTGGCAGAACCCCGAGGACCGCAGCACCGGCGAGCGCCTGCTGCGCCGGGCCGAGCACAGCCTCAACGCCCGCGTGGATTACGCCTGGGAAGACTGGCATTTCGGCGGTGACCTGC
>DRLF01000045.1 GCA_011051425.1 Thiolapillus brandeum
CTGCCCCTTCTCCTTGTGCCGTGTAAAAGTGATTCCCTGAGGTAGCCCTGACCATAGCTCCATGAAGCGGCGCCACCGGCCAATTTTGGGGAAATCCTTGTCGCCTGAATCGGGGGCTTTGTTTCGCCCCTGCTGTTTCTCCGAATAAATCTGTGTATTGTGCTTAAGTTTGACGGCAATATGGCGTTTATACTCAATATGTATAAAAACGCAATAAAACCGATGGAGGGACAGTTGAGCAAAGACCGGGAGCGGGAAAAGCACCGTGATGCAGCGCTTTCCGGCCGTCTGGAACTTTTGTACAAGAGAGAGCGGTATCTGTCGGGTATTCTCAGGCTGGTTTCGGAGGTCAATCAGGTCATCCTGAGATCAGTTTCCCTTGATGAAATTCTGGAAAAGAGTTGTGAGCGGATTACGCGCCACGAAGCCTACTGCGTGGCCTGGATCGGCTTGGTGGAGCCCGATCAGGACGAGCTGACGGTAGGCTATCAGTCGGATCATTGTGATCCGCCTTATCTGGGAGATTCCTTTCGTGTCACGCTGGCACCGGGAGAACCTCATTCAAGAGGTCCGGCAGGCCGCTGCATCCTGGGAAACCACCTTGTGGTTGTTGAAAACACCCAGACCGACCCAGGGTTTGCAGCCTGGCGAGAACGTGCGGCCCGCTCGGGGATTCACTCGGTTGCAGGCTTGCCTTTACGGGCGAAGGAGGGAATTCCGCCGATCGGCTGTCTGCTGATCTACTTGAGGAACCCGGATGGCTTTTCGTCCCGTGAAGTCATTGCCCTGCAGGACGTGGCGGATTCGATCGGTCGCGCCATCTACCTGCGCCGCGAGATGGATCAGCGTATTCTGGCGGAGAAGGCGGTTCGGGATTCCGAGGCGCGTTTCAAGCAGTTGATCGACGCGTTGCCCAATGTTGCCGTGCAGGGTTATGACCAGGCACACAGGGTCATTTACTGGAACAAGTCCAGCGAGGTTCTCTACGGCTACAGTTCGGAGGAAGCGGCTGGCCGATGCCTCGAGGAGCTGATCATCCCGAACCCATGCAGGAGATGGTGGCCAGAGGCATAGATAACTGGATGAATGGCGGGGAGTCGATTCCACCGGGAGAACTGGAACTGCAGAACAAGAACGGCTTGCCGGTGCCGGTCTATTCGAGCCATGTCATGCTGGGGCTGGATGTCGGCAAACCGGAAATGTTTTGTGTGGATGTCGATTTGAGCATGCAAAAACAGGCGCAGACCGAGCTGCAGCGCATGGCCACGTATGACCGCCTGACAGATCTGCCCAACCGTTTCCTGCTGGATGAGGAGCTGAGATACCGGATCAAGGAGGCCGAGCGCTATGCGCATCAGCTGGCTATCCTGTTCATCGATATTGACAATTTCAAGATCATCAATGATTCCCTCGGGCACGATCATGGAGATATCCTGTTGCGTTCTGTATCTGAGCGCGCCACGGCGCGGTTGCGCGAATTCGAAATGCTGGCCCGCTTCGGTGGTGATGAATTTGTCCTGGTGTTGCCCAGGGTCGAGGATTCAAGAGAAGTGGAAATCGTTGCCGAAAAGGTGATCGATGTGTTTTCCAGGCCTTTCCTCCTTGACGACCGGGAAGTGTATGTCACGTCCAGCATCGGTATCGCACTGTATCCCGAGGATGGTGAGAACAAGACGGACCTGCTCAAGAATGCGGATATGGCCATGTACCGGGCCAAGGAGTCCGGTCGCAACCGTTTTCAGTTTTTTACCCAGAGCATGAACCGGGAGCTGCATCGCCGTCAGGATCTGGAGACGCGCCTGCGCCAGGCCCTGCAACTGGAGCAGTTCAGGCTCCATTATCAGCCCCAACTGGATCTGACAACGGGGGAACTGGTGAGTTGTGAAGCGCTGATCCGGTGGGAAGTGCCGGGCGAGGGCATGATTTCCCCGGATGATTTCCTGCCTGTCGCCGAGCGCTCGGATCTCATCAATACGATCGGCGAATGGGTGATCGAGGAAGCCTGCAGGCAGCGGCGGAAATGGAAAGACCAGGGGTTCGATCTGCGTGTGGACATCAATCTTTCCGGTCGCCAGTTTTTTTATTATGACGTGTTTTCCGTCATCAGGCGTGTTCTGAAAAAGCATGATTTGGGCTATCAGGATCTGGGTGTTGAACTGACGGAGCAGGTATTAATCAAGGCCGGTCAAGATACGCTGGCCGGACTCGAATGGCTGCACAGCAAAGGCATGAAAATCTCTCTGGATGATTTCGGTACGGGTTATTCATCCCTGAGCTACCTGAAAAAGTTTCCCGTGGACATACTCAAGATCGACCGCGAGTTCATCGACGGCGCCCTGTCGGACACCAACGACCGATCCATCATCGAAGCCATCGTGGCCGTCGGCCATGCATTGGGGTTGGAAGTGCTGGCCGAGGGGCTGGAGACGCCCGAGCAGCTGGAGCTGGTGCGTAGCGCGGGTTGTGATCTCGGTCAGGGATATCTGTTTCAGCGACCGGTGCCCCCCGAAGAGCTGATAGAAGGCCCATGGCTGTTGAACCGGATTTCCTGACAGAATTTCTGCCCCGGCAGTTTCCTGTTTTCCAGACGTTTTTATCGGTTAGTGTTTTGCTACCGGAGGCAAGCATCTGGTAGGCTTCCGTTACCTCTCTTGCTTCCCAAAACGGCCACAACCTGATGGATAAAAACAACCCGCTGAAAGGAAAAGAATACCTCGCTCCCTGGGAGCGCGCGTTCGACCGGGTGCTGACGCCGCTGGAGGCGTTCATTCACCGGCAGACCACCAGTGGTATCCTGTTGATGCTGTGTGCGGTGATCGCCCTGGCTATCGCCAACAGCCCTCTGGGTGAGAGCTATGAGCACATTCTGCACACGGATGTGACTGTCGGCGGTGGTGACCTTGCTCTGAGCATGAGTCTGCATCACTGGATCAATGATGGCCTGATGGCGCTGTTCTTCCTGATCGTCGGTCTCGAGCTGAAGCGGGAACTGCTGGTTGGCGAGCTGGCTGATCCCAAACAGGCCCTGCTGCCCATCGCGGCAGCCATCGGTGGCATGCTGCTGCCGGCTCTGTTCTATTTCCTGCTGAATCAAAACGGTTCCGAAGCGCGGGGCTGGGGCATTCCCATGGCTACGGATATCGCATTTGCACTGGGTACCCTGGCTTTGCTGGGCAAGCGCGTACCGCCAGCCCTGCTGACCTTTCTGGTGGCTCTGGCGATTGTCGATGATCTGGGTGCAGTGGTGGTGATCGCGCTGTTCTACACGGCAGACATCAACATGCTGGCGCTGGGCACGGCCGGGGGTATTCTGCTGTTGCTGATCGCATTGAACCGGGGCGGCATTCGCCGCGTCATGCCTTACGGGTTCCTGGGTGTGTTGCTGTGGCTTGCGATGCTCAAAAGCGGTGTACATGCGACCCTGGCCGGTGTATTTCTGGCTTTTACCATTCCCATGAAACCAAAACTGGACACGCCCCGTTTTCTAGCCAATGCCAAAGGGCTGCTGGATGAAATCCGTGCGGCCCATGATCAGGAGCCCAATATCATCCTGAATGACAGGATGCGTGGCCGTATCAGTGCGCTGTCAGAGGGTGTGAGTCTGGCGCAGTCACCGGCACAGATACTCGAACACCGGATGCACATTTCCAGCGCCTATCTGATCATTCCGGTCTTTGCTCTGGCAAATGCAGGCATCCCCATCGATTTTGGCGCTATGGATGAAATTTTCGCTGATTCGGTTGCTCTCGGTGTGATCATGGGGCTGGTGCTGGGCAAACTGTTGGGTATCACCGGCATGGTGTGGCTGATGGTGAAACTCGGTTGGAGCCATTTGCCCCACGGACTGGGGTTTGGTCATATTATGGGAGCGGCGCTGATGGGCGGTATCGGTTTTACCATGTCAATATTTGTTGCTGAACTGGCCTTTGCCAATGATCCGAAGGATCTTCTCATGGCCAAGACCGGTGTATTGCTGGCATCGCTGATTGCCGGTGTAACGGGCTTCCTGTGGCTCCGGATTATCAGCTCTAAATGATATTGGCGATACTCCAGTTGTTTGCAGCCCATTTCCAGAATTCCCTCGGGTTGTCCAGATCTGATGGAGGCGGTGCCTGTCGCAGGAAATGCCAGGCCGAAAGCAAACTTGGCAGTGGGGCCGCAGCAGATACCGGATGCGCCCGGTCCTGCTTGCTGAGTTTCCTGCCTTGCTCATCCCTGGCCAGGGGTACATGCGCATAGGTTGGGTGGGGAAGACCAAGCAGCTTCTGCTCATAGATCTGCCGGGGTGTAGAGACCAACAGGTCAGCACCGCGCACGACGCTATTGATACGCTGATCGGCGTCATCGACCACGACGGCCAGCTGATAGGCAGTGTAGCCGTCCGCCCGGCGAACCACGAAATCACCGATATCCCGTGAAAGTACCTGGCAATGTCTGCCCTGGATGCGATCCTCGAAGCAGATTTCTTCTGCATCCGTACGCAGGCGTATGGCCTTGTCCGTGGGATCCTCCATACGGGCATGCCGGCAGGTACCAGGATAGACGGGACCTTCGATACCGGAAGTTGCCTGTGCGGCGATTTCCCGTCGCGAACAGCTGCAGGCATAGGTGAGGCCCTGTTCGGCGAGCCAGGCCAGCACATCCGCATAGCGGGCTTTTCGCTGGCTCTGGAAGATGACAGGATCTTCCCATTCGAAGCCGAGAGCTTCCAGTGTGTGCAGAATATCATCTGCGCTTCCTTTGACGGTGCGGCCTTCATCCACGTCCTCCATGCGTACCAGCCAGTTTCCCTGGTGGTGCAGGGCATCGGCATAGCTGGCGACAGCGGCAACCAGTGAACCAAAGTGCAGGGAGCCGGTGGGGGAGGGGGCGAACCGCCCTCTATAGCGCATCAGAAACAGCAAAGCCGATGCACAGGCACCGGCTTTGGCTGGCTGGGAACGGCATCAGCCATCTCAGCCGTAGTTTTTCTCCCGGATCTCTTCCAGGGTCTTGCATTCGATGCAGAGGTTGGCAGTGGGCCGGGCTTCGAGACGGCGGATACCGATTTCGGCGCCACAGGATTCGCAGAATCCGTATTCATGCGCGTCGATGGCGTCGAGTGCTTCGTTGATTTTTTTCAACAGTTTGCGTTCGCGGTCTCGGGTGCGCAGTTCAATGCTGAATTCTGTTTCCTGACTGGCGCGGTCGTTAGGATCAGGGAAGTTGGCGGCATCGTCTTTCATATGATGTACTGTGCGATCCACTTCTTCCATGAGTGATGTGCGCCATTTTTCCAGGATAGAGCGAAAGTGCGCTTCCTGTTTTTCATTCATGTATTCTTCCCCCCTTTTTGCCTTGTAGGGTTCAAAGGAAAGGGGATCGATATTCATAGACTTGTTCGCCATGGGCACTTACCTGGATAGCTTGTCATTGAGTTGTATATCCGCGTGCGCTAGCACGGATGTAAAGTATTACCTGTATGCCGGTTGCCGTATGACGACTATGCAAGGTGTTGAAATTCAGTATAAAAATATTATATATAACTGAATATGCGCCAAGCGGGCTGTACGGCTGTATCTGGCTGTTTCTGCGCAGGTATTTTTTTCAGGTAGGGGAAAGTATCAGACCAGAGCGTTTGGAGCAAATTTTCGGTGGTTTATTCTGTAGCATGTTCACAAATTTGATCAATGCATCCTTCCCGGGGGATGCTGCGGCGGAACTGGTGCTCATGCACTGTACAGAGCCCATTCTCCCTGATAATCTGCAGTATCATTTTTCACCGTGCCAGGGGGGCAGGACTACAGGAAACTTCTTTCGGAAGATTCCAAAAAGGGGGTAAATACAGTATGTTCGGTTTTTTCCGGCGAAAGAAACAGCTGGCAGGGGGGCAGAGAAAAGGCAGGGCGCCTGGTACAGAAATCTACTATCACAGTGAGCTGGTGCCCGAGCTTCTGGATGATCACAAACAGTTGCTGAAACTGTTTACAGAAATAGGCCAGGAGTATGCCGCAGAGAGGTTCACGCAGCTGCCCCTCCTGCTCAGGGATTTCGGTACCCTCCTCAGGGAGCACCTTCTCAAGGAAAACGTCAAGCTCTACATCTATCTGAAGCATACGCTGGCTGATGATCCAGAAAGTGCAGCGCTGACCCAGGGTTTCCGGTCTGAAATGCACGGCATCAACAGAACGGTGACCCGGTTTCTCAGCCACTATATCCTCGATGAGTGGGATGAGCAGCGCAGGAAACAGTTTGGGGCAGACCTGGATGCCATCGGCAAGGTGCTGGTCAAACGGATCGAAACCGAGGAAAGTGTGCTCTATCCCCTCTACCAGCCACCCAAATCCAAGGCCTGAACCGCATCAGACAGGGAACCAGGGTTTTTCCGGACCTGAAAAGGGGTTATAGCACTTTCTGTTGCCGTCAATATTGCGTATTCTTTCCGGCCTTGTTTTGTTACGGATATTGCAGGAACAATTATGGCTGAACTGAAAGCCCTGATATTTGATGTGGACGGCACCCTGGCGGATACGGAGCGTGACGGGCATCGCGTTGCCTTCAACCAGGCTTTTGCCGACGCAGGACTGGACTGGGACTGGACCGTGGATATTTATGGGCAGCTGCTCACGGTGACAGGTGGCAAGGAACGCATCAAATACTACCTGAAACATTTTCTGCCTGATTTCACGCCGCCTGGAAAACTCGACAGCTTCGTTGCAGACCTGCATGCCTCCAAGACCGAGCACTACAAGTCTCTGATGGTCGATCCCGGACTGCCTTTGCGCCCGGGTGTGGAGCGTCTCCTGCGTGAAGCCAGGGATGCCGGAATGCGGCTGGCTATCGCCACCACCACCACGCCGGCCAATGTGACAGCGTTGCTGACCAACAGCCTGGCGGAAGATGCCGAGGACTGGTTCGAGGTCATCGCCGCTGGCGATATCGTGCCAGCCAAGAAGCCCGCGCCGGACATTTTTATCTGGGCGATGGAGCAGCTGGAACTGCCGCCGGAGAACTGCATGGCTTTCGAGGATTCGGACAACGGCGTGAAATCTGTACTGGGTTCGGGTATCCGCTCACTGCTGGTGACGGTGAACGACTATACCCGTGACCAGGATTTCAGCGGTGCGACAGTGGTTGTCGATCAACTGGGCACGAATGAACAGCCCTGCCGGGTGTTGAATGGCCCGGGGCTGATCAGGGATCAGGTGGATCTCGACGCACTCAAGGACATTCACCGGTATGCCTGGAAATAAGCCGGTGCTGGCCCATCGCATGGCAGGCATTGCGCCCTTTCATGTGATGGATATTCTGGCAAAGGCCCGGGAAATGGACGCCAGGGGCCTGGATGTGGTGCACATGGAAGTGGGAGAGCCTGATTTTTCCAGCCCCCGGCCTGTCATCGAGGCGGGCATTCGCTCCCTGCAGCAGGGGCTGACCCACTATACACCTGCACTGGGCCTGCCTGCGTTGCGCCAGGCCATTGCCGACTATTATCTGTCCCGCTTCGGTGTGCAGGTGGACGCGTCCCGGATCGTTGTAACGCCCGGTGCTTCCGGTGCGCTGCAGCTGATCCTGGGGGTGCTGATCAATCCCGGAGAAAAGGTGCTGATGGCCGATCCCGGTTATCCCTGCAACCGCCATATGGTTCGTATGTTTGGTGGTGAGGCTGTGTCTCTTGGCGTGAAGGCGTCACAGGACTTTGTCCTGGCCAATGACCAGGTGATCCGTCACTGGGACAGGAGCACGCGGGCCCTGATGGTGGCTACGCCGGCCAATCCCACTGGCCGCCTGCTCAGCCTGCAGCAGTTGCGCTTCCTGTATGATGCGGTGCGTGCGCCCGACGGCATGCTCATTGTCGACGAGATCTATCAGGGACTGGTGTATGACCGGCCCGTGGAAACCGCGCTGAAACTGGGGCAGGACAATCTTTTCGTGGTGAACAGCTTTTCCAAGTTTTTTGGTATGACGGGCTGGCGTCTGGGATGGATCGTCGCTCCGGAGGAATATGTGCCGGCCCTGGATCGTCTGGCGCAGAATATCTTTCTTGCGGCACCCACCGTGGCACAGCATGCTGCCCTGGCAGCTTTCCAACCTGCGACCCTGAGTGTGCTGGAAGAACGCCGGAAAGTGTTTCAGGAACGCAGGGACTATCTCTATGATGCCTTGGTAAACCTTGGCTTCCGCATCCAGGGAAAGCCCGAAGGGGC
>DRLF01000046.1 GCA_011051425.1 Thiolapillus brandeum
ACCGGTACTTCGATATTGGTGTTGAAGTAACGGGAAAAATGGTAATAGAGCAGCGAGGCGGTCGAAAAGGTGCCGCTGGTATTCTTGCCGTTCATGGTTGTTTTGTAGGAAATGGGCGCGCCCTTGGCTTCCTTGTGCATGATTTTTCCACGTGGACAGATCGAGCTCTCGAAACCATCTGGGTTTCCGGCATAGGGACCGCCGGAAATATCGTAGACCAGGGTACCGGGACTGGTGCTGAAGAACTTCGGGCACAGGGCAGTGGTCTTGCTGTAGAAATCGATGGAGCAGAACTTGTTTTCCTGCTGGCTGTCTGAAGCGCTGTAGTTGCCACCGGGAAAATGGCTCAAGGCAACACAGCGTTCCTGCACACCCAGGGGGGAGCGGTAGGTGCTAACATGACCTTTTACATCGGAAGAAGCGAAGGACAGGGTGCTGCCAAACAGCATAAAGACAGCGAGAGCCGGTGTTACGGGGTAGTTCATGCAGCACACCTCGGGTCAAGGTCGGGTTACGAGACAATCGATGACAAAGAAAAGATCGTATTTCAACTGCATGAAATCATGCATGGGAGCTATGACAAGGTCAATATGAAGATAGGGATTTGTGTGAAAGGCTGGTTGACAGGACTGCTGTTGCTGCTGTGTTTGTCCCCGGTGGTTGCCGGCGTGCGCATAGCCGTCATATCAGACCTCAATGGCAGTTACGGCTCCACCCGTTATCGCAGCGACGTGGACCGGGCTGTGCAACGGATCGTCAGCCTGCGTCCGGACCTTGTCATCAGCACCGGCGACATGGTCGCCGGTCAAAGGACGTCGCCATCGCTGGGGCAGCCGCAGCTGCTTCGTATGTGGCGCGCCTTTCACGAACATGTGACTGTTTCCCTGGAGAAGGCCGGCCTGCCACTGGCAGTTACTCCGGGTAACCATGATGCATCGGTCTACGGTGAATTTCACCTCGAGCGCGAAATCTATATCCACACCTGGCAGCAGCACAAGCCCGCGCTGCATTTCGTCGATGACGGACACTACCCTTTGTACTACGCTTTTGAAATCCGCAAGGTGTTGTTCGTTTCCCTGGACGCCACGGCAAACGGGCGCCTGGAACCGCGACAGAAAACCTGGCTGACGGAGCTGTTCGAGGACCAGGGACAGCACTACGCGCAAAAGATCGTGTTCAGCCATCTGCCCCTGTGGCCTGTGGCCCAGAAAAGGGAAAATGGCGCCCTGTTCGACGAAGAACTGGAAAAGATCCTGCAGGACAACGGGGTCAGCCTGTATCTCAACGGTCATCATCACAGCTACTATCCCGGCTTCAAGGACGGCATACGCTATGTCAGCCAGGCCTGTCTCGGAGCCGGTCCCCGCAAGCTGATCGGTGACGACAGGGTTTCGCAACGCAGTATCACGCTCATCGGTATACCGGATGAAGGTATGCCGCGCGTACAGGCGCTCGGCGGCAGGGATTTCGATCAGCCTGTCGACATTCACAGCCTTCCCGAACGCATCGTGACCAGGAAGGCAACGCTGGTGCGCGAAGATCTGGCCTTGCCGGCACTGGAGAAATGATGTGAACAAGTGGCTTTCCCTGTTCGTGTTGTCCCTGTGTATCGGTGTCGCCCATGGGGATGACTACCCCAGCCTGTGGGACAGCACCGACCCGGTCATGCAGGCAGGGATGGACAAGCTGTTGAAAAGCCGTGGCCTGTCGGATGCGGTCGCCACGGGCAGGCTCGCCCTGGCCGTTGTCGATATCAGCGAGCCGCAGCATCCCCGGCTGGCCGTGGTGAACGGTGACAGGATGCTGTATGCAGCCAGCCTGCCAAAGATTGCCATCCTGCTGGGGGCATTCGTGGAAATCGAAAACGGCAGGCTTCAGCCCGATGCAAAGTTATGGAAGGACATGCACCGCATGATCCGTCACTCCGACAATGGTGCAGCTACCCGCGTACTGCGCGCCGTGGGACATGAGCGCCTGCTGAAGATCCTGCAGCAACCCGGGCTGGCCCTGTACGACCCTGAGCACGGTGGCGGCTTGTGGGTGGGTAAAGAATACAGCGGAAAAGGCGCCTACAAACGCGATCCGCTACATGGGATTTCCCATGGGGCCACGGCCATGCAGGTGGCGCGCTTCTACTATCTGCTGGAGACCAACCGCCTGGTGAATGCGGAACTGACCGCCCGCATGAAAGAGGTGCTGGCTTTGCCGGCAATACCCCACAAGTTCGTCAAGGGGCTCAAATCCCTGCCCAGGGCACGGCTCTACCGCAAGTCGGGTACCTGGAAGGACTATCATGCGGACAGTGTGCTGGTGGAAGAAGGACAGCACCGTTATATTCTGGTGGCTCTGGCCCGACACCCGGATGCAGGGAAATGGCTGGTGGATCTCGCATTGCCCTTGCGGGATCTGGTCATGCAAACGGCCAGAGAGCAAATGACATCGCCTGCCGGTGAAAAATCAAATTGAAACCGGCGTCCTCCTAGGGGAACAAGCAGCGCTTACATCAGTTTTTTTCTGAGGGTGTCTCGGCAACGGGGTGAGCCGCTTCGATGAGGCGGTGAATACGCGTGGCCAGGGTCTGGTGGTCCACCGCTGAATTCTTGCCCAGCACATTGGAGATGAGGGTTACCACGTAGTGCAGGCGGTAGTCGCCGGCCGGGCTCTCGATGATGGCCACCGAGTTCATGTAGTTCTTGCCAGTGCCCTTGTACTTGCCGCAGGGCATGGGGTTCTTCCTGTCACAGCTGTAGAGGGAGCCGGACTTGAAATACACGGCTGCATCCTTGAGTGCCGGCGAGGAAGCATAGCGGATGCGGTGTTCTGTCATGTACAGCAGACGCTTCAGGTTCCTGCTGGTCCATTCGTCCACCAGCCTTCCCTGTTCCATGCGCAGCACCAGCTTCATCAGTTCCCGGGACGTGCCGTAGCTGTTACCGCCGCCATACACGTTGCGCTTGCCCTGGGCGGTGAAAAAGCTTCCCTGGCGCAGCTGGTCGATGTCTAGGCCGTTGCGGGTCACCGGTTCCCAGAAAGTCTGCCTGAACAGTTTGGTCAGTTCCTTCTTCGGAGTTTCCTTGAAGAACTTTTGTATCTGTTCTTCCGATACTGGGTAGTCCTTGCCGAAGTGGCGCAGCAGCATGGCTTCGCGCATGACCATGGCGGCTGCAGCATTGGAGCTGACGGACAGCATCCAGTCCAGCCATTCCCACAGGTTGCCCTGGTCGCCGTTCCTGACGGGCCTGCGCAGCAGCTTTTGGGTTTCCAGGTTGAAAAGCTTTATCTTGTGGTGATCACCGTGGGAGAAGCTGTCGGCGGTCACGGTGGTGTTGCGCAGGATCTCTTCACGTTTTTTCAGATCACCGGGCCAGGTGTCGGCCAATGCCTGGAAGAAGCCGAGGGCGCCGATGATCTTGCCTACACTGCCCACGTTCTGCCTGTAATCACCGCGCCATTCGGCATAGCGCGGATTGTCCTTGTCGGAAAGATCCAGCACTGAGATGCCGTAGCGATCGGCATGCTTGCCCAACAGTTTGCGTATCTGCGCCGTGAACTCCGGGTCTGGTGGGGGCAGGTTCATTTCCTTCCGGTCCAATAGACGCAGGTCCACCTGTTCGGTGCTCAGGCGGGCGCCCGGTGGCTGCTTGTGTCCCTTGATCTTCCCTTCGGTCATCAGGCGGAAGCCTTCCACGCGGCGGATGCCGGTGTCGTTGTATCCGTCCAGGGGGTAGCTGTAAACCATGGCCGGCAGGCACAGCAGGGCGGTCAGGACGGCGCCGACAATGCGTCTTTTCATGAGTTTGGCACCTCTTTCATGTTCACATGGCGCCTGGCGCTACTCCGCAGTGTCTTGTCCATCGCCTGCAGGTAGCGGCTGCCCTGGGCTTTTTCGTTTTGCAGGAAGGGGCGCAGCTGGAACAGATGCAGTTTGCCGTCCACGAAGCCGAATTCGATATCGGCAGGGGCAGGGTTGCCCTTGTCATCGGTGATAGGGGGAAATTCTTTCGGCAGCCGTTTGGCAAAGGCGATGAGCTGCCTGATCTCGCCGGGCTGCAGCACGGTGTCGGAGCCGCTGGAGGGCAGTTTGACGATACCGCCTTTGGGTGAGGGCTGGCGGCGCCAGGGG
>DRLF01000047.1 GCA_011051425.1 Thiolapillus brandeum
CCGGTGTAACCAGCAACAACAGCAGAAACAACCAATGCAGACAATATCCTTTCGATTCCATCATTCACTTCTCCGTGTGAATTCATGTCCCAAGAGCCTGTCGGATTTAACGCTGATCTTCTGAGGAAAAGCCCGTCAGGCTTATATGTCCGGGAAATCTAGCACATTCCCGCCAATGCTGTGCTATAAATGAACAGTCCGGGGAAATCCTTGAGGAGGATTCGATATGAAAATGGCCGTAAAACTGGTGGTGGGAAGCCTGCTGGGTGTGTGCATGCAGTCTGCCTTGGCGCTGGAGCTGCAAAGCTCCGATGTTTCCAATCAGTCCCGCATGAACAAGCAACAGGAATATCAGGGGTTCGGCTGCGATGGAGCCAACATCTCTCCTGCACTCCGGTGGAAAGACATACCCTCAGGCACCAAGAGCTTTGCCATTACGGTGCATGACCCGGATGCACCCAGAAAAGGCGGCTGGTGGCATTGGCTTGTGTTCAATATTCCCAGAGACACCAGGGCTCTCGAGGCAGACGCCGGTAACCCCGCCTCCGGACTGATGCCAAAACAGGCCGTTCAGTCACGCACAGATTTTGGTAAACCGGGTTATGGCGGCCCCTGTCCTCCCAAGGGCCACGGTACTCATCATTACCCCTTTACCCTGTATGCCCTGGATGTGGACAAGCTGCCCCTGGATCAGACTGCCACACCGGTCGAGGTGGACAGCATGATCAGGAAACACATGCTGGGCAGCAGTACGATAACCGGTTTGTATTCCCGCAAATAAACCCGGCTGTCAAACCGGTGCTTCTGTCATGAAGAAGCGCCGGGCCACCCAGCGTCCCACCCGGGCGGTGAGATAATAGCCCACAAATATGGCGGCAACTTCTCCCAGATAGAGTCCATAGACTTCTGGCGGCATATGCTTTCCCTGTACCAGCCCCATGATCACAAAGGACAGGTGAATGACTACAACAGGGACAGCGAAAAGCATGGCCATGAACCCGGGCCGGTAACCGCCACTGACCATTTCAAACAGAAAAACGCTGAAAAATCCGGCAATCAAACTGCCGGCCAGAGCGATCATCGTCATGACCAGCCAAAGCATCAGCCTGCTCGATTCAACGCCCATGGAGTTGATCATGGGCGCCACGAACATGTTCATGTAGGGCGTAGCTGAGTAATACAGCATGACACCAAGCGTCATCAACAGGATAGCGGCCAGTACGGCCAGCGGTTTACTGTTCATGGAGATCAGGGCGTTCCCGATGCTTCGGGTTGCAACATCAGCGCATCCCACAGTAATTGCTGCTGCTCATCCGGCAAGGGCTGCAAACCGGCTGGCGGTGGCGGCTCAGGCACAGGAGTCGCAGGCAGTGTCACGGCCACTTCCTTCTCTATCACCACTTCCACAACTTCCGTGACAGGCGCTTCTGCGGGAACCGGGGCAGGCGCAGACACTTGCGCCGGCGAAGGTGCAAAGTAAGACCACATACGGTCGATGTTCATGCCTTTGAGATCACCGAACTGCGTCATGAAATACAGCAACACGGCAATGGCGGCGATGACGATAACCAGAGCCACATTCAGCCACCAGGCCGCACTCTCGTCTTCCTGGGATTTTTCCACGGCTGTGACAGGCCTGGCGTCTGCCGAAATGCTGGAGGCCTGCTTTTCCGGTTTCGGCGCTTCAGCCGCATGGGCGGCCGGGGCGCCGGGTTTTTCGGCAACAGGTGTCGCAGACTTGCCCTGATCCGTTTTCGGCCTGTTCCCGGCAGCAGCGCCGGTTTCTTCCTTCTTGCTCACGGCTTTCTTTGGAGCTGATTTTTTAGCCACTTTCTTTTTACTGGCGACTTTTTTCTTGGTCACCTTTTTCTTGGCCACCTTCTTTTTGACGACTTTTTTCTTCGCCACTTTGGTCGCGGATTTTTCCTTGTCTTCTTCAGCCATGCCGGATTACCTTGAACTTGTTCCTATTAACATTTATACGCTACAACAAAGGTCGCGCAAATACCAGTGCATCCTCACGGCCCTTGTCCGCCGGATAATAGTTGAATCGCTGGCCGATCTCGTTGAATCCTTCGGATTCATACAGCCGTCGGGCAACCCGGTTGGATGCCCTGACCTCCAGAAACAGGGTATCGGCCTTTTCACCTGCCTGCTCAATCACCTGGCGCAGTACGAAGCGCCCCAACCCCCTGCCCTGATGCCGGGGGTGGACACTGAGGTTGAGCAGGTGTGCCTCGCCGGCGGCGGCAGACATGACTGAATAGGCAAGGATATCGCTGGCATTCTCATAGACACAGCATTCGTAGCCGGTCTGCAGACAATCACTGAATATGGTTCTGCTCCAGGGGTGAGTGTAGATCTGTTCCTCGATCAACATCACGGACGCCAGATCATCCTCTGTCATGAACCGCACATCCAGCAAGACTCAGCCTCCGTGAAGCATGCCATGGAGTTTCTGCAGATCCTGCCAGACCTTGGCCTTCTCTTCCGGGCGGCGCAGCAGGTAGGCGGGATGATAGGTAACCAGCAGCGGCGTACGTTCCTCGCCGTAGAAATGCACCCGGTTGCGAAGGCGTCCCACGGCCTCATCGGTATTCAGCAGGTTATGTGCAGCGATACCACCAACGGCCAACATCACCTTTGGTCTGATAAGGACCAGCTGCCGGCGCAGGAATGGCTGGCAGGCTGCAACTTCTGCGACACTGGGATTGCGGTTGCCCGGCGGCCGGCATTTCAGCACATTGGCAATGTAGACCGCGTCCCGGGCCAGGCCAATGGCATGCAACATGGCG
>DRLF01000048.1 GCA_011051425.1 Thiolapillus brandeum
GGAAAAGACCTGTTTGTGCCTGGCTGGCAGGGGCTTGGCGGTGAAATACAAGTCATCTTCGTGAACTTGGTGCAGTTAAAAAAATACTTCCAATTGTCTTGTAATGGCATGAAAAACAATGAAAAAATACCCCGCTTCAATCGTGTTGATGAAAAAGCGTATGCGGTTTTTTATTGTGGACCATTGCTCAACCTGAAATAAGTTTTTTCCGGTTTTGTGATCCGAGCAACGTCTGCTTGCTCGGTGCGCCGGCAATTTCCCGCACTAGGCGGGGCAACAGATAGCCGGGCAGCTGCCGCTCCATTCCCTGGTGCAGTCTCAGTGCAGATTGGTCATCCACTGCAAAATGTGCCGCACCCTGCACCGGATCCAGCTGATGCAGGTAGTAGGGCAATATGCCCATCTCGTACAGGGATTCGCTCAGCGAGACCTGGGTGCGCACTTCGTCATTGACGCGCTTGAGGAGCACGGACTGGTTGAGCAGGGTAATGCCGGCTTCACGCAGGGGAACGAGTGCATGCGCCAGTACAGGAGTCAGTTCCCGGGGATGGTTGGAATGAATGACCAGGCTGCTGGCCAGAGATGTGCTTTTCAGGATTTGGCTGAACCCGGCATCCAGCCTGGCAGGCAGCACCACGGGAAGACGGCTGTGGATTCGCAGGCGACGGATGTGAGGGATTTCCTCCAGCGCTTCGACGAGTGTTTTCAGGCGGTCGTTGCCCAGCACAAGGGGATCACCACCACTGAGGATGACCTCGCGGATGCTGGTATCCTGCCTCAGCTGTTCCAGCGCCGGTTGCCACTCGTTTTTCACTGCCTGGCGCCCTGCATAGGGGAAGTGGCGGCGGAAGCAGTAGCGGCAATTGATGGCGCAGGCGCCTGTGGCGATGAGCAGCACGCGGCCCTGATACTTGTGGAGTATGCCATTGCCTTCGTGGGCAGCCTCGTCCTGCAGGGGGTCTTTCACAAAGCCGGGGGCATGCTGCAGTTCGGCGGCGATGGGCAATACCTGTAGCAGCAGGGGGTCATTCGGGTCGCCCTTTCTCATCAGCGCGGCAAAATAGCGGGATACGCGAAAAGGGAAACTCTTTGCCGCTTCCTCCATCGCAGGATTGAAATGTGCGGACAGATCAAGATCGTTCAGGAGTTCGCCAATGCTGGCGTATCCGTCAGCCAGCTGCTGCTGCCAGCTTTCGGTTTTCAAGGAAGCGGTGGAAAGGGGTATCATAGGCGTTTTTTCGGGAAGCTCGTGGGATGTCAGTGATGGTATGTTCCCACAGCACAACAAGAGGGTGACATGGCAACCTATAGTACAAACGAATTTCGTGGCGGGCTCAAGCTTCTTCTGGATGGTGACCCCTGCGTGATCATCGAGAATGAATTCGTCAAGCCGGGAAAGGGGCAGGCGTTCAATCGCGTCAGGCTGCGCAACCTGAAGACCGGCCGGGTGCTGGAGAAGACCTTTAAGTCGGGAGAATCGGTAGAAGCTGCCGACGTCATGGACCGGGATCTTCAGTACCTCTACAACGACGGCGAGTACTGGTACTTCATGGACAACGAAAGCTTCGAGCAGTACCAGGCGGATGCACACGCCATGGGTGATGCGGTGAAGTGGATCAAGGATCAGGACATCTGCAACGTCACCCTGTGGAACAATGCGCCCATCCTGGTGGAAGCCCCCAACTTCGTGGTGCTTGAAATCACCGACACCGATCCCGGTCTCAAGGGCGATACTTCCGGTGGTGGCGGCAAACCGGCCACCCTGGAGACCGGTGCGGTGGTCAGGGTGCCCCTGTTCGTGCAGATCGGTGAGAAAGTAAAGGTGGATACCCGCAAGGGCGAATACATCAGTCGTGTGAAGGATTGAAGTCAGTAAGGGAAAAGCTGCAGGCCAGGGCAGGTCAGCTGGCCGACGTCAGGCAGTTTTTTCTGCAAAGAGATGTCATCGAGGTCTGTACGCCGGTGCTCAGCCGGGCTTCCGGTACAGATCCGGCCATCGAGCCCCTGCAAACCTGCTATACCGGGCCGGAATATCCCTCCGGCCTGCAGCTGTATCTGCAGACCTCACCCGAGCTTGCCATGAAGCGCCTGCTGGCAATGGACAGCGGCTCCATCTACCAGATTGCGCCGGTTTTCCGCGATGGAGAATACGGTCCCAGGCACAATCCCGAATTCACCCTGCTGGAATGGTACCGGACAGACTTCGATCATCACGATCTCATGGATGAGGTCGCAGAACTGGTGATGGCCTGTCTGCACGCAAGGCTGCCCGTTGAAAAAATCTCCTACGTCGAACTGTTCCTGAAGGCGTTTGGCTGGAATCCGCTGGAAGCAGGTATCGGGGAAATGAAAACGGCTGCGGTCTCCCGTGATATTCATGCCGAAGGACTGGAGCATCGGGATCAGTGGCTGGATCTGCTCATGAGCATGGTGATAGAACCGACCCTGGGCAGGCAGGGTCTGACCTTTGTTTATGATTCCCCTGCCAGCCAGGCTTCACTGGCACGGCTCAATGCCAGCGATCCCCGCGTCGCCAGCCGCTTCGAGCTGTATTATCAGGGTGTGGAACTGGCCAACGGTTTTCA
>DRLF01000049.1 GCA_011051425.1 Thiolapillus brandeum
AAGCATATTGATCCAGAATCTCCTTTCGGTGTTCGTTAGTGTATTCTTCGTAATAGCTGGGGTTGTAGTCTCCGCTCAGCTTGCACCAGAATGAATCACAATGTGCGTCATTTCGTACATGCTGCGGCTGGCTCATGTCCTGGATGTGGTGTATCACCATGCCGAACGACTGAAAAAATCCCGCCCAGGCCTGTTCACGGGCATCCTTGTCGGCCAATCCCAACGCATATCGAAGGCGGTCATTCGCGTCAAATAATGATTGCCCTTGATCATCCAGGTCCAGGCGGGGATTGCCATCTTCCAATGCCCAGTCAGGAGAGGTATTGCAATGAACAAAGAATGGGCATGGATGAAAGGGACGACCATTTACCGGATCAAAAAAATGGTTCAGGGGGCGGGAAAGGAACTCCTCATCCTCGAACTTCGCGCCCCAGCCGATGAGGGTTTTGATGGTGGACTCGTACGCCGTTTTCTTGTACTCCTTGATCCACTCAATGAACCATTTTTCAGATTCGTCATCTTTCTTCTTAATGGGCTGACTCCACAGTGGGTCTTTCGCTTCCAACCCTTCCAATCCCAGCCCCTCCATGAACGACTGCTCCGCCAGCACCGAACAAGTGGCGGCCTTCTGTGACAGCCTGGCATGGGTCTCTACTTTATAGGCCATAGCCGGTTGCAACACCAGCAGCAACAACAGCACAGCAAGTATCTTCATCGGTTTCTCCATTTTCGCTGTCACTCCTTTTTTCCTGAATTCTTGTCCGTGTTCTCCAAAGAAGCGCTTTCAATTCCTACATCCCCTCCCGCATCCAGAGGTATCAGTTGTCCGTCTGGCATGACCTTGAATGATTGCATGTTGATTACGGTCGACCGCGGCGATGGCTGTTCCTTTTCTGTCGGTTTATCACGAAAGAGTACAGTTACGCGCGGGCGTTTTTTCTTGCGTTTTTCCCTTCTCTCCCAAACGGCCCTCTCTTCCGCAGTCTCGGCGCAGCAGGCGTACCATTCTTCATCAGTTATTCCGTATCGCTTCAAATACTGATAGGGATCCGCTCCACAGTCCTTCTCTATTTTCTTCAGTTCGTCCGGCGTACGTTTAACCACTTTGTAACGTCTATTAGGTAGTAACATTTCCATCATCCTTAATTGATAGCGCATCCCTTCCAGGAAGTCTCTAGGGCGCCTCTTCCAATCGCAGTTATTTGGTGGCCAGATCCGATCATCGTTATTCAATCGCAATATGCTGATTAAATATCCATTTGCGGCGTCATATGCGTCGTCTTTGTGTTGTTTCTCCCCCTCCTCTTTTGTCCACTCCCGCCAATGCATGGGCTCGAGTTTGACTACTTTCCCATCCCAATCCGATACCCAAGACTCCGGCCAGATGATGATCTGGTCAAATTTGTTGATATCGTTCTTCAGCGTTCGCGGCCAGTACCCCGCCCTGTATAAATAGATTTCTGGATCCGTTTCGCTGATCCAGTTGCGAAAGCCAATACGAACCCAGGACGGCAAATGGAAAAAGCCTTCTTCGTCCGTCTGCGTCTCCATACGACGAATAGTCCCCCAATGGTGGGGGCCTCCTGCCAGGGTTCCGGTTACACTCGGCCACGTTGCTACGACAACGACTTCCTGCAAAGGCGCACCCGTCTCCGCGTCAACCACCTGTGCAGTGACAGACAGAGCCCGTACCGGCGCCATCCCAAGCAGGTTCATCGGCCAGACCAGGACGAAAAACAAAACCGCTGCAAGCACCATCAGCGCTTTTTTGTACCGTCTGATGAATCTGGCAATTCGACGCCAGATCATTCTCGATTTTGTGTGATGTTTTTCACTGTTCACGCGCAGAACCTTCTTACAAAGGATACGTTTTCCTTCTCACTACACATTCTCATTGCTACAAACCAAGTAGGGGTGTTACAGCCAGGCGAGCGCAGCCGGTCGCCATCAGTACGAACACAAGGCAAGCTACAGCTACAGGCCTGTTTCCGCCATTGCTGTTCACCGTCACATCCCCTCCACCTTCCACACCCCCCGGGCATCGCGCAGCAGCTGGATGAGAAACACCCGGTCGGTGCCGTCGATGGTTTCACCGATGGCATATTCGGCATAGTTCAGTCCGGTCTCCACGGTCTGGGGTACGGAGAAGCCGGGAACGATGGCGGGCATGTGCGGCAGCAGCAGGTAGAACACCTTTTCATAGCCCCCTTCGGCCTTGTCCAGCAGGAAGCTTTGGGACAACCCCAGGTTTTTGCCGGACAGTGCGGTGGTCATGTCAGCCCACAGGGTTTTGAGGCGGCCGTCCAGGGCGGCCCGGTCGATGATGGCGATGGCCAGGGTTCGGGTATAAGTCTGGCTCTGGCTGTCGGTCAATGTGAGGCTGGGGTAATACAGCCCGGCAGTGCTGTAGTTGTGGGTGACGGGTGCATTGAAGCGGGTGGTGAGGGTGCTGTCTGCTACACCGTCGCCGTCGAAGTCCCAGTCGGCCTGTACGATACTGAGACCGGCAGGGATATCCGGCACAAACAGTATCTCTGCCGGGGCAAAGGCGCGCCGGGGGGTGGCATCGAGTTGGAAGGCAGCGCTGCCGCTGCGGGTAACGGTCAGGGTCTGGCTTATCTGTTTGCCACTTCGACCGGTGGCCACGATTTCGATGCTGTTGCTGCCCATTTGCAGCGGCACGTGCAGGGCGAATTCGCTGCCCCAGGGCGTCCCGCCACGCTGCGCGGGGATGCCGTTGATTGTGACACCTGTATTCCAGGGCGCATCGAGGGTGCCTTCGACGATCACCGCCTCATCGGCAATGGTCGCGCCGTCGGCGGGTGTGGTGATGCCAAGTACCGGCGCTGCGCTTTGCACCGGGTCATCAGGATAGAAGTCAGCGCTGTTGGCCACGCCGTCGCCATCCCGGTCGGGATCGGCGTTGTCGCCGATGCCGTCCTGGTCGAAATCATAGGCGTCGTTCGGGTCGTCGGGGAAGGCGTCGTGTTCGTCGGGGATGCCGTCGCCGTCGCCGTCGCCGTCCCGGTCGCCGGTGCCACCCGGCGTGATGGTGATTTCAACTGGATCCTGCGCCGTAAAGCCAAACTGGTCGGTGATTTCCAGCTCGAATTCCAGCACGGTTACTGTGGTCACGGCAGGTGCGCTGAAGGTGGATTGTGCCTGATCCGGGTGCTGCAGGATCACCTGGGAACCACTGAGCTGGCGCCATTGGTAACTTTCGATGCGGCCGCCCGGGGCTTCGCTGGCGCTGCCGTCGAGGGTCACTGTGGCCTGTGACGCGACAGTCTGGTCATCTCCGGCCCGGGCCACTGGCAGCTGGATCTGCACCGCGCCGGCCTGAAGTATGCCCCCGTTGCGCACCACGAAATCAGCGCCCAGTGTAATCCGGCCTGCGGCAAATGCGGTATTCGCCCCCGCCGGGACTTCACTGGCGGTGACTTTGAGTTCCCCTCTGGCGGCACAAAGGCTGTCACCGGAAAAAACGATGCCGGAAAGATGCAGGTCGGTTTCGCTGGGGCAGCCGGGCGGTGGCGCTGCAAATACCGGCCAGGAAAGAAACAGATTGAAAAGCACAAGAAAAGAAAGCAGGTTTTTCTTCCCGGGCAAGCGCTTTCCTGAAGGCATCGGCGACTCCTTTAACCGGTAAGTATCACCCACGGATGGGACACTAAAAGTGATAACAAAGGGGAACAACAAAAGGGCGGATGCTATTTGGAGAACCTGCTTCATAATCAATTCCCTTGGAAGACTGGATATCATTTTCCCTGATATATTGTAGATCTCAATCACAAAATACCACTTCCCTACCCAGGGAAGTGTGATACATATCACAAGTTAGATTGTTGTCCGCCTTGAAAATTCTCCCATGAGTACCCCCCTTCTACACTGGCGAAGTCGGGCTTCTCTTTCATGACGTTTTTGCCTTTCTTCGGTCTTGTCGTTTCCAGTCCGGATTCACCTCGCAAGTGCAACGCGAACTGATATGGCCTCGCTACGTAGCGATTCTCTCGGGCCTGAGCAGCCCCATCTCAACCAACCGCTGCTATGATGAGCGTTCACGGGACAGCAGTGAATACACAATAAAATT
>DRLF01000050.1 GCA_011051425.1 Thiolapillus brandeum
AATACCTCTAGATCAAATGCAATTGTCATGTATGGGTTAATGGGTTTCATGGCGTATGAAGCCGGCCTTAGTTTGCCTACTGATGTAGATGATTTTCAAACACCATATACCATCTATACCGTAGTCACATCTTCAAAAACTAAATATATGGTCAAGGATAGGTATTCGGGTTTTGATGTCAATGATTGTGTCAAGATATTCATCAGTGAAGACAGAGAGAAGTATCCTATACGGATTGCTCCAGGGGTCGGTTGCAGTAATTATCAATAAGCGTATTCGATATGGAATTAAGTGGCATAAGCAATAATAAATCGAAGCAGGAAGTAGGTTTTCTTCAATCTCGTATCATGGTTGTTTGCATGGCTTCATATGGTTATTCGATATCCAAAGTTCTTTCTTTGTAATACTTGATGCTATGGTCAGGTATTTTCTTGGATGAGATGCGTCTCTGTTATAGGCTGCGGATTGAGTGTTTTATAAGGCGTCTCCCCCTGAACTGGGGGCCTACATGCCAAACCCGAACTGATCGTTGCTGGTGATGCCGCTTTCCCGCACAGGCTTCAGCGCATCGGCGTAGGCTCGCAACACCTGCAGTGACCAGAGGATGCGCTCGCGGAAGTAGCTGTCGGCGTCTTTGTTGTTATCTGTCGGGTCGGCATTGAGCACGGATTCCACGTTGCGGATGATGACCTGTTCCGGGATATAGCAGATGCGGTTGTTCTTGTAACTGCTCATGCGCAGTTCGGCTACGGGATAGGCCCCGCCGTCCGCCGAAGATACGGTGATGATGAGGGCGGGTTTGTGGCCCACCTCGTTCTTACCCACGATGAGGAAGAAGTTCTTCAGGCCGGCGGGCACCTGGCCATGCCATTCGGGGGAGATGATGACGAAGGCGTCGCTTTCTCGCAGGGTCTGGCGCAGGGGCGCGAGCAAGGTTTCCCATTTCTCCTCGCCCTCCCAGATGCCCTGGTCCCACAGGGGCAGGGGATTGTTTTCCAGGCTGAAGATCTCTGCCTGTTCGCAGATGCCTTCGTCCAGCAGGGTTTTGCGGACGTGATCCGCGACCTTGTGGCTCTGGGAGCCTGGCCTGTGGCTGCCGCTGATGATGGTGATCTTCATGGCTGAATCCCTGTTGATGGAGAGTCCCCAATTATAGGCGCCGCATCCGCTGCATATTCCCCGTCCCGGAAGCGGTCTATTCAGTAATTCCCAGGCAGGTGCCTACATGCAGAGCGCTCGTTACCCAGGGATGATCCGGCGGCACGAGCTTCTTGTTGCCTGCTACCTCGTCCAAAGGCACGGGAACAGCTGTGTCTCCCTGGGATGAAACCATGACCCCATATTGCTCATTGGCGATCAGGTCCGCGCAGGCCGTGCCCAGGCGCGTGGCCAGCAGGCGGTCGGCGGCGGATGGCGTGCCGCCGCGCTGCAGGTGTCCGAGAATGGTGACCCGGGATTCCAGCCCGGTGAGTTTTTCCAGTTCGCTGGAGAGCAGGACCGTATTGTTGGCGTAATCCTGGGCCAGGCGGGCAAGTTCTTCCTTGGCTTCCTTCTTTTCTTTTTTGCTGCTGGCGTTGGCCTTGCGTTGTTCCGCTTCCTGCACCAGGCTGGCCTTGTCCTTGGGCAGGGCACCTTCGGCAACGGCCACGATGCTGAAATTCTTGCCCCCCCGCTGGCGTTGGCGAATGGCGTCGGCGACCACCTCCAGATCGTAGGGAATTTCCGGCAGCAGGATGACGTCGGCGCCGCCTGCGATACCGGCCCCCAGGGCCAGCCATCCGGCCCGGTGTCCCATGATTTCCACCACGATGATGCGGTGATGGCTGTGGGCCGTGCTGTGCAGGCGGTCGATGGCTTCGGTGGCGATGCCCAGGGCGGTATCGAAGCCAAAGGTTACGTCGGTGCGGGCCACGTCGTTGTCTATGGTCTTGGGCAGGGTGATGATGTTGAGACCCTTTTCCATGAGCCTGAGGGCGTTCTTCTGGGTGCCGCCTCCGCCGATGCATACCAGGCAGTCCAGGTGATTGGCGCGGTAGTTTTCCACGATGACATCCGTCATGTCCTGGGTTTTTCCGCCAAACAGCATGCGGTGGGGCTTGTCCCGGCTGGTGCCCAGAATGGTGCCGCCACGGGTGAGTATGCCAGACAGGACATCGCCGTCCATGCGCTGGAAACGGTTGTCCACCAGGCCGCGAAACCCGTCGAGGAAACCAATCATCTGCATGTCATAATGGCTTTGCGCGGCCTTGCCCACGCCGCGAATGGCCGCGTTGAGCCCCGGGCTGTCGCCGCCCGCCGTGAGTATGCCGATGTGCTTGGTCATGGTGTTGCCTCCAGCCGTTGGTTCATGGTGTCAGGCTCCAACTATGCCAGCAAAATCGAGATATGAAAAACGACATGGGTCAAGGAAAGGGCTGTCTTTGTGCTCGTGACACTATGCTAATCTCTTCACAACGGGTTTCCTGGAAGATGACATGTACCTGAATTTTCTTCGTCTTGTTTTTTGTCTTGCGCTGCTGGCTGTGACTGGACTGTCCTGGGCCGCAAGTGTTCCCGACAGCCAGCTCAAGGTGACGGTGGAACACCTGAAGACGGCCGTGGAGGATGTTGAATCCCGTGACGATCTTTCCGAAGAAGAACAAAAGAACATTCTCACCATATACAAGGAGGCGCGGGACTGGCTGACCCGCTCCACTGAGTATGCCCGCAAGGGAAAGGAATACCTTGGCTCGCGCACAGAGGCCCCGCGGCAGTCGGAAGCCATCGGGCGCAAGCTGCAGGCGCGGAAGGAGGAATCCGTGGATACGGCAAGCCTTCAGGAGAAGTCCCTGGAGGAGCTGGAGCAGCTTCTGGAAACCCAGAAAGCCGCGTACACGGCCAAGGAAGCCCGGGTGGAGAAGCTGGCCCAGGCAATCGCTGACGAATCCAACCGACCGGACGCGGCGCGCACGGAGCTGGCGGACACAACGCGCCAGTTGGATGAACTGAAACGGACCCTGTCTTCGCCAGGGGATAAGGCCGATGTCCTGGCTGAAGCCCGATGGTGGCGTGACAAGGCCAGAATGCAGGCCCTGAAAGCCAGGGTGGACATGCTGGAGCAGGAGATACTGTCACAGCCCGCCCGCCTGAAGCTGCTTCGTGCCCAGCTGGAGGAAGCCCGCGCGGAAACGGCCCGGCTGGCGCGGGAGATCGATGCCGTGGAAGACTTGGTCAACGAGCGGCGCAAGACGGAAGCCGAACAGGTGAGCCGCAGCGAGGATGCGGCGGAGCTGCACGTGGCCCAGCAGTATCCCGCCCTCAAGTCACTGGCCCGGGACAATGCCCTGCTGGGCGAAGAGCTCAAGGAGATGACCCGGGTTTTGGAGGAGGCCAGCAAGAAGGACAACGGCCTGCGGCAAAAGATCAAGCAGATGGAGGAGGAGTACCTGAGCACCCAGCGCAAGGTCGAGATCGCCGGCCTGCGCGAAGCCCTGGGGCAGGTGTTGCTGGAGCGACGCAAGAACCTGCCGGATCCCCGCAGCTACAGAAAGGAGGAAACCAGGGTCAAGAAAAAGATCACGGAAACCGGGCTGCGCCTGATTCGCCACAAGGAAACCTTGCGCAAGCTGGAAAACGAGCCGCCCACGCCGGCACAGCTGATTCCC
>DRLF01000051.1 GCA_011051425.1 Thiolapillus brandeum
ACCGGCAACCGTCTTTATTGGCACTGGCAGCCCGGGTGAAAACGTGGAGATGGTAACAAGATCCGGAACTTCCACCATTCACGGTGTCCAGCTACATGATTTGCCCGTTGATTTGTCCAAATCGGCAACACCCGAGGTGGCGCAAAATGTGCTTCAAATGCAGACAGAAGACACCGTGGCGCGCAAGCTGATTCAGCAAGCAGAAGATGCTGTGAAAGGCGTGGTTGAAGAAGAGGCTCGTGTTGCGATTCTCAAGGAGGCCGAAGCCAAAGCAAAGGTCCACAGAATCAAGAGCATAGACTTGTTACAACAGGCTGAGCGTTTTGCAGCAGGCAAAGAACTGTTAGCGATACAATTCGAGCTTGCACAGCGTTTTCGTGACTCGGGAAACTGCAAAGAGGCATCCCGTTACTTTGATCTGGTGGCAAACAACACTGTCCAGGAACGGCTAAAGGCGAGGGCAGAATACGAGTCCAGGAATTGTGGCTTACTGTCCCCTGGGAATATGCTCAAAAGAAAGCATGGCATGGAGGACAGCGGCGACTAGGATCACATCTAGCATAAAATTCTTTTGCCACAATGGCATGAAGGATTGGCATTTCCATGACTCAGGGTTTCCTGCTACATTCCGGGAACACGAATCAAGAACCAGGAATTAGTCATGAACCCGGAAAAAGTCGTCTTCGGTTTTTTCATTGTCCTTTCCCTCACCCTGAACTTCGGTTTCTTTGTAGGAGAAATCGATGATCCCGTGCATCACAACGTGTATGAGCTGTTCGCGGTGCTCATCGTCAATATCATTGCCACCCTGCTCAAGTTCGGCGACCGGAGCCAGCTGGGGGCGGTGCTTTTGTCCACCAGTCTGGTGGCGGTACTGCAGCTTGTGACTGCGGCGCTGGTCTGGATGTGGGTGGAGCATATTTCCGGTTCTGGCCTCACGCCTTCAGCCATGGCCAGCATCGTTTCCCTCAGCGGTGGCGCCATGCTGGCGAATATCATTTCGGTGGTGTTGCTCATTATCGAAACGGTCATGCTGCGCCGCTAGTGTGCTCCTTCAAGGTAATAATTACGGATTCAGCGTTTCTGTGCCGTTTCGCAGCAAGGCGCAGTGCGCAGGCAAGGGTTGTTCCCTTGGCAAGCGCTGGAACGCAGCTGCGGGACGGCACAGGAACGCCCTGCGGGTCCGCTTGTCTGCGCCCACGGACTGCGTTGTTCCTCTTGGCAAGGGAACTGCCATTACCTGCGAGGAACGCCTTGCCGTGAACGCAGACAAGCGGACTGAACTCGCAATTATTACCTAGAAGGAGCACTAGGCATGGACAATATCGTCTTCCTCATCCTGCGGCGCATGCGCCGCCCGCTGCTGACCCTGGTTCTGGTCTATGCGGCTTCCATTCTCGGGCTGGTGCTGATACCGGGCCAGGATGCCCAGGGCAACCCCTGGCACATGGACTTTTTTCACGCGTTCTATTTCGTGAGCTTCATGTCCACGACCATCGGTTTTGGCGAGATACCCTACGAGTTTACCGATGTGCAGCGTGCCTGGGTGCTGGTGTCCATCTATCTGTCGGTCATTGCCTGGCTGTATGCCATAGGCACCATTCTGACCTTACTGCAGGACAAGACCTTCCAGCATGCCATCAAGGAACGGCGTTTTGCCCAGCGCATAAGGCACCTGCGTGAGCCTTTCTATATTCTGTGCGGTTACGGTGAAACGGGGAGGGAACTGGCCCGGGCACTGACGGAGCGGGGCCAGCACGTGGTCGTGGTGGATCTGAATGAAGACAAGATCAACCTTCTGAAACTGCAGAATCTGCGGGACTATGTTCCCGCGCTGCATGCCAATGCGCGTACCCCCCGGCATTTGCTGGAAGCGGGGCTGGGCCATAGGCAGTGTGCTGGCGTGGTGGCACTGACCAACAACAATGAAGTCAATCTCAAGATCGCCATTACCACCAAGCTGCTCAATCCCCAGGTGACGGTAATCTGCCGAGCGGATTCTCACGATATCGAAGACAACATGGCGTCCTTTGGAACGGACTACATCATCGATCCCTTCGATACCTTTGCCAAGTACCTTTCCACCGCCTTGCAGACGCCGGGACTCTTCCTGTTGCAGCGCTGGCTCACGGAAAAACCTGGAACCCTGTTGCCTGATCCGGTCTATCCCCCCACCCACGGGCACTGGATCGTGGGTGGTTACGGGCGGTTCGGCAAGGCCGTTTTCAACAGGCTGAAGAAGGAGGAAATCTCCATCACGGTCATGGAGGCAATGCCCGAAAAAACGGGCGAACCCAAGCAAGGGGTGGTGAGGGGAAGAGGCACCGAAGAAGATACGCTGACTGAGGCGGATATCGAGCATGCGGTAGGTATCGTTGCGGGCACGGACAACGATGCCAACAATCTGTCCATCGTCATGACCGCAAGAGCCATGACCAACAAGCTGTTTGTGATTGCACGGCAGAACTACAGGGAAAATGATGCGCTCTTCCGCGCAGTGGATGCCGACATGGTGATGCATCCCAGTGCTATCGTGGCGGAGAAGATCCGGGTGTTGCTGGCAACACCTATGCTCTATGAGTTCATGAGTCTGGCCGCCTATCAGGAGGAAGACTGGGCCTGTGCACTGGTCAGCCGCATTGCCGGACTGGTGGACAATCGTGTGCCGGTCATTCAGGAAATCGTTGTCGATCAGGACCGGCATTGTGCGATCCATGACGCTCTGGAACGGGGAAGGGTGGTGCAGCTCGGGGATATCATGCGATCCCCCGGTGACCGTGACCGCTCACTGAGATGCATCG
>DRLF01000052.1 GCA_011051425.1 Thiolapillus brandeum
AGAATCAGCAGAATCAGCAGAATCAGCAGAATCAGCAGAATCAGCAGAATCAGCAGAATCAGCAGAATCAGCAGAATCAGCAGAATCAGCAGAATCAGCAGAATCAGCAGAATCAGCAGAATCAGCAGTCAGACAAGGAAAACCGGGAACAGAAAAGTTCCTCGGCTGCGAAAAAAAATCAGGAGAAGCAGTCTCAGGGCGAGAAGCAGCAACAGGCCGGCTCACCGCTGAATGAAAAGGAGCAGAAAGAAAAGGAAAAGGCCAGGAAAGCTGCAGAAGCGGCACGGGCCGAGGAAGAAAGAAAAGCCGAGGAAAAACACAAGGCCATGAAAGCCAGGCAGGCTGAAGAACAGTCTTCAGAGCAACAGGAAAAAAAGGATCGAATGCCCGCACAGGCCATCGGCCAGGAAGAGCCCATGGATGAGCAGCGCCTTTCCCGGGAACAGTGGTTACGGCGTATTCCCGATGATCCGGGTGGCCTGCTGCGTCGCAAATTCAAGTACTACTATCAGAGAAAGCAATATGATGTCCCGCAACAACAACCCTGGTAAGCCCACCAAGACAACCGACCGTGCGGTCATGGTCATCTTGCTGCTGCTTTTTGGCAGCTGGGTTCAGGCCGCGCAGATCAGTGTGAAAACCGATCACAGTCCGGTCGCCGTGGATGAAACCTTTCAGCTGATCTTCACCGTCGATGGCGAACCGGATGGCAGCCCGGACTTTTCACCTCTGGAACAGGATTTTGAAGTGCTGGGTACCAGTCAGTCCCGCAACATCAGCATCGTCAATGGCAAGGCATCCCGTACCACCCGCTATCTGGTCAATGTCCTGCCCCGGCGCAGTGGCGAGCTGACCGTGCCCTCGGTTAGTTTCGGCAAGGACGTCAGCCCGGTGCTCAAGCTGCTTGTGCAGGATGCAACAACCGGGAAAACGCCTGCTGCCGCTTCGGGCGAAGCGGTGTTCATGGAAGTGGATGTCGACCAGAACAAGCCCTGGGTACAGCAGCAGGTAATACTGACTGTGCGCATCTTCAGCCGCATTCAGTGGAAGGAAGCCAGCCTTTCCGATCCCCAGTTTCGTGGCGGGGAGGTACTGGTGCAGAAGCTGGGAGAGGACCGGCGCTACGAGAAACAGAGGGATGGCCAGTCATGGCAGGTGATCGAACGCCGTTATGCCCTGTTTCCGCAGAAGAGCGGTGAGCTGAGCATGGATCCCCTGAGCCTGAACCTGCGCATACCTGCAGGCCGCAAGAAGCAGCGTTCGCCCTTTGGCAGTTTCAACGATCCTTTTTTCGATGATTTCTTTTCCAGCCGCAGCTATCGCAACAAGATGGTGCGCAGCAAGCCGCTGAGCCTGGATGTTCGCCCGATCCCACCTGCTTTTCATGGCAAGCGCTGGCTGGTGGCAAGGGATTTGCAGCTGCAGGAAAGCTGGTCTGATGCGCCTGAAGATCTGAAAACCGGCGAGCCGGTGACCCGCACCCTCGCCATCGTGGCCGATGGTGTGACCCTGGGACAGCTGCCTGAACTGACCCTGCCACAGATCCAGGGGCTGAGAATCTACCCTGATGACCCGGTGAACAAGGAGCAGGCAACGGACAAAGGCATTCTCAGCACCAGTTCGCGCAAGTTCGCCATCATTCCCACCCATCCCGGCGACTATCAACTGCCGGCTGTGGAACTGAAGTGGTGGAACAGCGTTACCGGCAGCGAGCAGACGGCCCGCCTGGCGCCCAGGACGCTGAAAGTGACAGGTGCAGTGCAGAACGTGACGCCACCTGTGGCGGCCACGCCCCTTACTGCTGCGCCAGTTTCTTCGGCAGAGCAGCCGCCGAAGGCTCCCGCAAACAGCGTTTCCCCGGTGGCCGTGGCCGTGACGGCGAAGCCCGGGGGGAATGAGATCAATATCTGGCTGATTGCCGGCAATGTCATACTGGCGACCCTGTGGCTGCTCACGCTTGTGCTGTATGTGCGCAGCAGAAAGACTGCGGGTTCCAGGGTAGTGCCGGAAGAGAAGACGGCTTCTGTCCCGGACATGAGCAGGCTGTGGCGGCAATTGCACCAGGCGATTCAGGCGGGCGATGCGGCAGCTGTACGGGCCTCCCTGCTGGAACTGGCCTCCGGTTTATGGCCGGAGCAGATGCCCAGGAGCCTGGAAGCCATGGCTGACAGGGTGGATGCTCCTCTTTCGGTTGAGCTGCTGAACCTGAGCCGTCACCTATATGCCGACCCGGCTGTTGCCTGGGACGGTGAGAAGATCGAGTCTGGTATGAAAGCTCTGCGGCATGGTGAAGCGCAGAAAAAGCCGGATGCCAAAGAGGGGGTGCTAAAGCCCCTGTATCCCAATGCCGGTTAGCGTGGGCATGATAATAAGCTATTGATTTTATTGTATTCTGTATAACGCAGCTTCGCGCCATGACCGCAGGTCGGGCTTCAGCCCGACAACTTCATGGAAGTTAGTCCAGGTCAGCCAGGGTATATCCCAGTGCCCGTAGCACCAGGATATCCGGGGTCAGGGTTTCTGCAGGCGGTATGACCAGCGTCGATGACTGACCCAGGGAAGCCCGGGGAAGGTCCTTGAGAGACAGTCTGTCCGCGCGGGGCTGGTGAATGGCCAGCACCGGCGCCTCATAGATGACGACCCTGTGTCCGACCGGATACCAGCGGCAGAGTTTGTCCACCAGTACCTGCAGTTTGTCTGTGGTGGTATCGAAACGGGTGCAACTCAGGTCGCCGGTCAGACCGATCTGCCACAGAATCAGCATGGCCGTTGGATCGATCTGCCGTTCATAGACAAGAAACTGGGTGGCTTCCATGGAAGTACAGCCTTGCTTGCCCGGATCCATACCCAGGTCGGCGATAAGACAGTCTTCGGCTGAAATGCCGGGTTCCATGCGGGTGCTGTAGCCTTCAGCGCGCAGTTTTCTGACAGCTGCATGAGGGACGTCGGCAAATACGCCGGGGTGACCGTAAAACACGGCACAAACTTTGTGTCCTTCCTTCACCGCAGAAACAATGGCGGTTTCCATTTCCCGGTAGGTCTGGCGCCGGTCCTTTTCATCGCCATAATAGATATGCAGGGGCTGCAGGTCGGGTCGAATGCCTTCTATCCAGCGGTAGGTGAAGGCATCGGTCATGCAGAAGACTTTGTCGGCCCGCTCGATTTCGCTGATGCTGCGTGCAGAGATATGGCGCCCGAGCTGAATGCCGCTCCCAACGATGACCAGTGAGCCGGCGGGCATCTCAGGCCTTTTTCCTGATATTCACATCGTTGTGGGTGATGATCTGGTTTCTTCCCTGGTTCTTCGCCTCGTAGAGTGCTTCATCCGCCTCGCGAACCAGTATGTCCAGTGCCTTGTATTCTCCATGGCTCACTGCCAGCCCATAGCTGAGGGTCACCTCGATTTTCTTTCCGAAATCGATCACCGGCCGAATGTCGTTACGGCAGTTTCTGACAATGGCTATCGCGGTCTCGAGATCGGTTTCAGGCAGAAAACAGGTGAATTCTTCACCTCCGGTGCGCCCGGCGATACCCACCTTTCCAAGATGTTTCTGCAACACACCGGCGATAGCTTGCAGTACCTTGTCGCCAGCCGCGTGGCCGTAGGTGTCGTTGACCCGTTTGAACCAGTCGATGTCCGCCACCACAACGACAAAGGGCTGTTTTCTGCGCATGCAGCGGTGAAATTCTTCTTCCGCGAGGGAATAGCAGTAGGCATGGTTGTACAGTCCTGTGAGAGGATCTGTTTGGGATAAATGCCTGAAATGGCTGCTTTCCCGTCGTGCTTTCCTCCATAGCAGGGCAGTTGCCAGCGCCAGTACAGCCAGGCCAAGGATCAGCAGCCAGGAATGGAGCAGTGTGGATTGCCTTTGCAGGGCAAGCAGCTCATTTTCTTTCTGCAGCAGATCGATGTGCTGTTCCTTGTTCTTGAACTCGTATTCCACCTGCAGTTTGGCGATTTGCAGGGCCTGGGTTCTGTCCAGGATTCTCTTCTCGGCAAGAAATCTTTTCTTGAACCAGGTCAGGGCTTCCTGGTGGTTGCCGGATTTTTCGCTGAGTTCAACCTGATAGGCATAGGCATCCTTCAGGGAATTCCATTGTTCGAGAGATTCAAGGAGGGGAATGACTTCGTCCAGTTTCTGTTGTGCAAGTTTGAATTCCTGCATGGCGATATGGCTCTTGGCTGTGTACAGCAGGCAGTAGCCTATGCCGATCTTGTATTTTACAGTGCGAAACATCCCCAGCGCCGTGTGCAGTTGACGCAGGGCTTCCTCGTGCCTGTTTTTCTTTTGCAGTGTCATGCCAAGTCCCAGATGTCCGCTTGCTACAAACAGAGGGGCAGGTATGGCATTGCATTGCTGAATCATGTCTGTGTCCGTCTGCATGGCCTGGTCCAGCATATCCAGCTTGTAGTAGATCGTGCTAAGTTCATCATGCGCAGTACAAACATTCATCGGGCTGTTTGTTTGTTCAGCTGCTGCCAGTGCCTGTTTGGCATACTGCAACGCCTTTTTCAAATCACCTGCGTCGATATACAAATCGGTAGCACTTGAAAGGACGAGGTACTTGATCGTCTTGTTATCTGTCCAAGGCAGGAGCTGTTGCGCCTGGTTGAGCAGGTCGAAGGCTTTGGTGAAGTTTCCCTGCACGTGATGGATCGTTATTGCTGTTATGTAGGCGCGGATGCGGTACTTGGGGTCAGCAGAAGAGCCGTCTATCTTGTCGACCAGCTTCAGTGATCCGTTAAAGTCTCCGAGAATGGCCAGATGGCGCAGACGCAGTAAATCAATGGCCGTCTGTTGTGCGGGTGTGGCCTGATTTTCCAGCGGGCCTATGTCTTGCAGCAGTTTTTCCAGCTGTTGGGTTGGAATCGTATCGATGGGGTCGAGTCCGGCCAGTAACTGCTCCAGCGTTTGTGAATAGGCTCCCTGCGTAGTGAGCAGCAGCAGAAAAAAGTAGAGATAAGGTAATAAACGGCGCACGGATTCTATGTCCAATATCGTTCAGAGACTTCTCTGGACAGAAAGAGATGTTTCAGGATATGTCCAAGGAAAGTCTTAAAATCCGTCCATGGTTTTTCAGGAGTGGGTTTTCCATTACCCACCGAAATTGTTATTGGATCACAATTCCTTATCCTTGAATGTATACCCGGTTCATTTGTCGTAGGTTTTGATGACACTCTTGATTTTCTGACAAGAGGACAGGCCGGTGGATTCTTCCAGCTTTTCCAGATCACCTTTCCTGAGCAGTTCCATTTCTTCTTTGGACAATCCGGCCTCTTCCATCACTTTTTGCGGATTCTTTTCGTAAGCTTCTGCAAGATCACTTTCTGCACCCAGGCGTTTCAGCAGTTGTGTGAGTTTGGACATGGATTTCCCCCAAGGTTATCCCGAACAATAGTATTTTTGTCACCCCGGTGTAGGCCGGAGTCCTTACTTATCGAGGTATTATAGATTCTGGCCTGCGCCGGAATGACATATTTGTTAGAGGTGCTCCCAAGTAAAAAATGGTGTTTGGTTGCCACTCGTGGTTTTGAGCCTTATTCTGTTTTATCAGACTGTCGCACTACCCTGTGATTTTTGCAAGGCCGACCTGCTGAACAACCATTGAGGAGACCCCGAGGGTTTTTGAAAGAATCCAGAATAAAGAAGAAGTTGCTGATAGTGGCTGCGTCGGCATCGGTCGTTGTCGCTACGGCAGCAGGTGTGTATTACTGGGATGCGATGCTGGTGGGTATCGTGGCGGTATTGCTGTGGCTGAAAAAGATGGCGACCCTGAAAGGATTGCTGATTTTGCTCAAGAAACTGCCTTTTCTGCTGCTGCTGGGTATGAAACGTCTGGTGATCAAGGTAACAAGCCGCTTCCTGCTGTTCAGCGCCCACCTGCGTTTTTACCGGTTGCAAAGGTTACTGCGTTACCTTCGGGTACGTGCTTATCTGGTAAAAAGACGACTCAAATATCACTGGGGTGATCTCAGTGGTGTGGAGCAGATACTGGCCACCGTGGCGGCATTGCCCCTGGTCATCGTACTGTCGGTACTGCTGGTGATCTTCGTATTGCCGAAAGCCGTTTTTTCCTTTCTGGGCAACAAGATCAAGGAGCATTCCAGTGCTGCGGTGCTCAAGCAGGCGGCGCAATTCGGCGTGAAGGAAAAGCTGCAACTGGCAGACAGGAAGATCAAGGAAAAAATCCGGGAAAAACTCCTGCGAAAGCGGCGTGGGCAAGCTGCAGGCGGGAAAACGGAAGACGTTACTGCCGGGGCTGACGATAGAGAACATACAGAGGAGTGACCACCGCTGCCGCGATATAGCTCCATTGCAGAGCGCCGGGGCCGGCATTGCCTGTTACGTGAAGCAACGCGGCGCCGGCTCCAAAGCCCAGGGCAATGGCTGTCTGGGAGTAATAGCTTTTCAGGAACAAGTAACGGTGTGCCGAGGTATGTTTCGCCAGGTCGAAGAAGCGCTTGTTGAATGCCAGGCGGAAGAAGGATGTGCAGAAAGTGATCAGTATCAGCGTGGTGAACAGCCAACCCAGGCTGAGCCGGCTGTCCACCGTGGCCCGTATCAGCCAGGACAGGCAATAGCCGGCGACGGCAATCATGTAGATCCGCTGGCTGGGCATGTGGTCGATGCGGTTCTTGATCAGGTAGAACAGGGCGCTGAACGTCAGCCCCAGCAGGATCACCAGCGCCCCCAGTTTCCAGAAACTTTCGTGAGCGAGAAGAAACAGGGAGATCATCCAGAAATAACTTTCCAGGAACAGGAAGGGACCGTCGAGGAAAAAAACCGGGCGGGAGCCATACGTGTCCCGGAACCGCAGCAGTTCCCCAAATCCCAGGGGTGGATCGTCCCGGAGGTTGGCCGGCAGCTCCATGGGACTGGAAAGCAGAAAGAAAGAGGTCAGGCCCAGTATCCCGATCAGTGACGAAATCAGGAACACCGACAGATAACCCGCCTTGTCCAGCAGCAGCCCGCCAAACAGCACGCCCATCTTGATAATGATGACCACCACCACCTGAAAATTGCCGAACCGCTTGCCGGTGTTGGTATCGTCCAGGGTTTCGTAGAACAGGGCGCGCTGGGTTATCCAGAAGAAGCAGTTGTATGCGCCATTCACCAGGGCGAACAGGAACAGAAAGCCAGGCTGCTCTTCCAGGAAGACCAGTGCGAGCAAGGTGATTTCGATGAGGAAGGACGCTGCGATGATGAAGCTAAGCGGCAGTGTCTTGTGTACCCGGTCCCATGCCCACAGGGTCAGTACGAAGCCCACGCCGGTAGTGGCGATAAAACCGCTGATATCAGCGAGGCTGTATCCGAGTCGCCACAGGAATACCGGGATGAAAAACGGAAACAGGCCGATAAGAAAGGAATGCAGCCCCAGAAAGCGGTAGAAAAGGCGTGTGGCCGTGGGAAGGCTGGAGGCCATCAGAAAATATCCCGCTGATCGATTTCCAGGGCGTCAAGTCGCTGGAAGTGCGCGCTCAGATCCTCTGGCTTTCCATAACGCGGCACGTCATGCATGGCGGTGAAAGGGCGGGAGTTCACTTCCAGGAAGATGCATTTCTGCTCGTTCCAGGGAGTCTCAATGCCGTCCTCCATGATCACGTCGATGCCGAGGATGTTGGCTCTGAAGAGCTTCAGTATGCGGAGAAATAGTGTCCGGTTGACAGGTGGAAGGCTGTCAGCGGGGAGGGTTTCCACAACGCCGCCGGGCGCGAGGGAGATGCGATTGAAAAGGATGATCTCCCGGTTTTCTTCAGGAATGGATGCGAGGCTCAGTCCCTGCTTTTTCAGATAGCGTCTTATCATGCGGGTTTTCGGTATGGGATGAATCACGGGATACAGTCCCATGTCCTTTCTCACCTGGTTTTCACGGTCGATGAGTTCGCCGATGCTGGCTGTACCGTCACCGGTCACGAATGGCGGGTAGCGCCGGATCACGGAAATGATTTCACCGTTTCCCACCAGTACCCGGTAATTCCTGCCCTGCAGGTATTTTTCGACCACCGACATGGGCCACCAGGTCTTCACCATCAGTGCTGCTTTCCACAGCTCGCGGTAGTTGCGGATAGGGAAATGACTGCCGCGGGAGAAACCCGATACGTTGGGTTTGATCACCAGGGGGAAACCGTGCTGTTGTGCAAAACGGTGAGCCTGCCAGGGACTGAAAAAGATTTTTCCTTCGGCGTGAGGAATGCTATTTGCCGCGAACACCTCCCTGGCCTGCGCCTTGGAGCGGCAACTCTTGCGCACGTCAAGGGAGTTGTAGCTGGTGCAGCCGTGGAGGAACAGCCGGTCGATCCAGGCATAGAGGGTCTTCTTCAGGAATTTCATGCGCGCATCCTGCTGTTGAGAAACAGCATGGGCCAGAAGATGTTCTTGCGGGGCTGTTTCAGGGGAACGGACTTCGTCAGCAGCGCGAGGTCGCGCATGGCAGAACGGATGAACCGGTGATGCGCCCGGAAAGGTATGTTCGTGTCCAGCAGGCACAGTGGCATGGGGACGAACAGATTGATCTCGATGATCCGGAACTGCCCTTCCAGTACGGCTTCGAAACTGTCCGCATGCAGTCCGACGCGGGCAATGCGGAAGGCGGGCAGTTCATTCATGTATTGCCACAGCTGCTGCTGCGCTTCCTGTGTAAGACCGGTGACCGTCCTGTGGCGGGTCGACGGATTGAGGATGCTGTTGACCGGCCAGTCCTGTCCGCTGCTGTTGAGGGTTTCGGTCACGGAGAGCACTGCCGGTTGGGAACCGGATGCTTTGCGGCGGATATAGAACACTTCGAATTCGCGCCTGCCCGGGGCTGCTTCCTGAAACAGGTAGGGAATGTCACCGTTGAGCATGTTGTTGCGGAGCTTGTCGAAGCAACCCTGGTCGTTGGCAACCAGGATGCCTCTCGCGTTCTGTCCCCATTCGGGTTTGAGAAACACCGGCCAGCTTTCCGGCTTGCTGTCAGGGGTGAGTTTTTCCTGGTGCAGGCGCCATTTGCCGGGAATGCTGCTGTCCATTTCCAGCTTGGAGAACAGCCGCTTGCTGCTGCTGAACCAGGGAGCGTTCAGCTGGAAATAACGCCAGGGGCGGGCGCCGATGCGCAGGCACCAGAACATGTACCAGAAGACCAGACGGATGCGCATTGTCAGGTGAAGGCTTTCCCTTTCAGGGCGTCGTCGGAATAGACGTGCAGGCTGAGGCTGGGAGACAGCGCGGTTACGCGATGAATGGCATTGTTGTAGCGGTTTGCATCGCCGGCGGCGTAGATGTGTTGCCCCTTGTTCCTGATGACAGTTTCCGTCAGCAACAGACCCTGGTCCGTTTCGCGATAGTGCTCCATCTGCAGCTGTCCTTCCAGTACATAGACAAATGCAAACTGGGGGTGTCCGTGGACAGGCGTCACAGCACCCTGATCCCAGCGGGCGACCATGACTTCTGCCCCATTGTCTTCGCGGAGCAGAATGTTGCGGGAATAGCAGTGTGGCGCATGGGGGAAATCCCCCTGCAGCCTGAAGCGGGCACTGAGCGTCAGCAGGCGTGCTTCGTCATCCAGCCCTGCAATGAGATCACGCAAAAGGACCCGGGTGTCGTCCGGCAGGTTGGCCAGGGTATGTGTTTCAGCCTTGCAGGTGTTCATGCATCAGCTCCTTGCCGGCGGCTACCAGGTTGCTGAAAAAGCTGTCCACATCAGCACGGGAATAGTCGGGATGGGTAATCAGCAGCCTCAGGGTCAGTTTTTCCTCGATATAGGCGATGCCTACCAGGCTGATACCCTGCTTGAACAGCCGGTTGCGCAGTTCCAGGTTGAATTCATTGGCGGGTATGTTTTCCGGTGTCCTGAAGTGAAAGCAGACATTGAAGGATTCACGGGGTACGGTCATCTCCAGTTCCGGGATGCCATGCACAACCTGCTCCGCGTATTCGCTCAGGGCGAGATAATGGCGTATGCGCTCAGCCAGGCCTTTCTTGCCGAAAAACTTCCAGTCGAGAAACCATTTCAGGCTGTCCACGCGGCGGCCGCACTGCAGGGAGGCGGTGCCCATGTCCAGTTCTGCATTCTTGTCCTCTTCGCGGAACAGGTAGCTGTGCTCTCCCGCGCTGCAGACACAGCGCAGAGTGCCCCGGTGATGATTGAACAGCAGCACATTGCACATCAGATTGGTGCCGGCCATCTTGTGGAAGTCCCAGGTGAAGGAATCCAGCTGTTCGATGCCGGGAAGGAAATGCTTTTTCAGTTCATCGTCGAGCAGGGCAGCGCCGCCCCAGGCGCCATCGCCGTGCAGCCAGAAGCCGTATTTTTCCCGCAGTTCCACGAGTGGGGGAAGCGAATCATAAGCGCCCCTGACGGTGGTTCCGAGGGTGGCGCAGACAAAGAAAGGGATTTTTCCATTTTGACTGTGCTGTTGCAGAAGACGTTCCAGTGCCTGGGGCTGCATGCGACCGTGTTCGTCAACGGGCACCTTGACGAGGTTGTGAGTGCCCAGCCCCAGAATATTGGCCGCCTTGTCCAGGGAGTAGTGGGCATCGGCGGATACGAAGGCAAGCAGGGGGCTGTGGCCGAACAGGCCCTGTTCCTTGCCGGTTTCGATCGCCTGATTGCGTGCGGCGAGCATGGCAATCATGTTCCCGTTGCTGGAGCCCGTGGTCATCTGGCCTTCACCTTCTCCAAATCCGGCCAGATCCAGCATGGTATCGAGCATGTAATGCTCCATCAGCGTGGAAACCGGTGCGCCTTCA
>DRLF01000053.1 GCA_011051425.1 Thiolapillus brandeum
GCAGCCAGTAGGGGATTTCCAGCTCCCGGGCGTCCACATGGTGAACGATCTCGTCCGGAAAAGCGCTGTGCATCTTGCCCTGATCGTCTTTCCAGCCGTACTCGCCATGCAGATCCAGCATGACGATATGTGCCTTGGGCATGACCCGCACGGTTTTTTGCAGCAGACTGGTGACGGTCCAGGATTTACCGGCACCGGACTGCCCCAGTATGGCCAGGTGACGCGTGAACAGGGGGTTGGGGTCCAGGAAGACCTCAATTTCATTCCGGCTGCTGAGGCGGCCCAGGGCGAGATTTTCGCTGCGGAAGCGGTCGAACAGCACTTCCAGCTGCTTGGCGGTGACCAGGTGCACCTCGGCGCCGGTTACCGGAAACTGTTTCACACCACGAATGAAGGTGCCCTGCTGATCGATCTCGCCCAGCGGCAGAATCCGCACATAGCGCTTTCGGGAGGGCCTTGCAATGCCCCCGGTCATGGAACCGCGGTTACTGTCTGTAGTAAATTCCTCCGGTGGATCTTCCCACATCCGCAGAACCTGTCCCAGAATGTTGATGTGGCGATGCTTGATCAGGAGCTGGGAACCCAGTTGGCCCACAGAAAGGGTTTCAGAGCCGATTTTCACGACGGGCTCGAAGCCTTCGGCTTCGGTCAGCAAGGTTGCGACGAGTTGTCCGCCGGAAATCTCGGTTATATTGCCGACCAGCGTCGTTTCCGATGTCTGCATGTGAACTCCCTGGGTAAAACAAGATTGAAATCAGCCGGTCTTGTGTATCTCCCTGTAAAATAACGGGGATGCGATAGCCGGATATTCGATATAGTTTAACGGATAGATTCGAAGAATACCTGTTTTCACACGGGTTCTGTGAATGAACGCATGAATTGTTCAAGGTGCTTTTAATGCTGGAAATATTGCCATGTCACAAATAACAGTCATAGGTGCGGGTTTTGGCGCACTTACTGCAGTGCAGAAGCTGCGCAAGCTCGACGCCGGCCTGCAAATCGATGTCGTAGCACCCAGGCCGGAGTTTGTCTATCTGCCTGGGATGATCTGGATACCCACGGGATTGCGCAGTGGCGCCGATCTGACCCTATCCCTGAACAGTTTCTTCGCGCGGCAGCGGGTAAATTTCCATGCCGGCCGTGTTACAGGCGTCGAAAACGGTGGCAGGACTGTGGTGACGGACAAGGGAAAAATCGAGAACGACGGGCTGATTATCGCCAGTGGCGGTCGCTTCATCAAGAAACTGCCTGGCATTGAACATGCCATCACACCCTGTGAAGGCATACCTGCCGCAGAGAAAATACGTGACCGTCTGGCGGCCATGGAAGATGGCGGCACCATTGCTTTCGGTTTCAGCAGCAATCCCAAGGAGCCTTCTGCCATGCGCGGCGGACCCATGTTCGAGTTCCTGTTCGGAATCGACCGCTGGTTGCGCAAGCAGGGCCGGCGTGACAGATTTGAGCTGGTATTCTTCACGCCCGCGGAAAAACCGGGGCAGCGCCTTGGGGAGAAAGCGGTGAAGGGTATTCTTTCCACCATGGCAAAGCGTGATGTCAAAACCTACCTCGGGCACAAGATCAAGGGCTTCGAGGCGGACAGGGTAGTTACTGAAGGTGCGGAGTTCCACGCCGATCTGATCATTTTCATGCCGGGCATGACCGGCAACAAATGGTTTGCTGATAGCGGTTTGCCCCTGTCGGAAGGCGGCATGCTCAAAGCGAACCGCTACTGCCAGGTGGAAGGACAGGACAAGGTCTATGTAGCTGGCGATTCGGGCAGTTACCCGGGACCGGGCTGGATGCCCAAACAGGCACATATGGCGGACCTGCAGGCGGAAGCGGCGGCGGCCAATCTGGTTGGAGAACTGAAGGGGGATCAGCCTTCCGCGACCTTCAAAGCCGAGCTGGTCTGCATCATCGACAGTTACGACACCGGCATGATGGTGTACCGTACTGACAAACGAAACCTGGTCACACCCGCATTCTCCGGTTTTCACTGGGCCAAGCGGCTGTTCGAATGGCACTACCTGCGGGAATACAGAAAGTAGCATGATTTTTGAAAACATATCCGAGGATGCGCGCAAGAAAGCGCGTCATCCCCATGAGTTTTTGCTCATCAATCTGATTACCAATCACATCCTGCTGTTTGTCGGTTTGCTGGGTATGGCCAAACAGGAGCCCTGGCTCCTCCTCAGTGTGCCGATCATTTCCATTCTTATACTTACCTATCTGGTGTGGCGTGCAGCGCTGTCGCGCAAGCGCGATGCATGGTTTGTGTTCTGTCACTGGCAGCTGTGCGCCAGACGCAGCCGGTTTTTCATCGGTATGATCGTGCTCATGGCGCTTGGCATCGTCGCGATCCTGGCTTCTGTGGGTGGCAACGTGGCAGACCTGCGGCCGGGCCACTATGCCATCGGCGGCATGGTAATGCTCCCAACGCTGTTTTCCGTACTGGTGCTCATCATCATGGAGTCCGATGCCGTTCACAAGGCCAATATCGCTGACGTGCCAGAATGGCTGGTCAAAAAGTTTCCACCACCGGAGGATGTGAAGGCTCGTGGGTGATCACATTTTTCTGAAAGTCCTGGGTGTTACCATCATCGCGCTGGCGGCTGCCTTGTGGCTGCCCGGCGGTCAGCCACCCGAGGAGTACAAGAACCTGCCGTGGCAGATCGAAGTTACGCCCGACGGCCTCAGTCAGGTGTTTGGCGTTACTCTGGGCAAGAGCACCCTGAGCGACGTGGAAACGCAGTTTCAGGAGCCAGCCGAAGTCAGCCTGTTTGCCACCGATGCGGGGGAGCGTGTGGTTGAGGCGTATTTCAATACGGTGACCCTGAACGGTTTCAAGGCAAAAATTGTGGCGACTCTGGGTTTCAGCGGAGAAGAATTGCAGGGCATGTATGACCGGGGAGAGCGTATTTCCAGTCTCGCTCAGGGCAAACGTAAGGTGACGCTTTCGGGGAACGACCTGGCGCAGACGAAGCAAACGCCGGTGGTGGCACTGACCTATCTGCCACGCATCGATCTGGCAGAATCCACGGTGATCAAGCGCTTTGGAGAGCCGGCCGAAAAGCGGATGGAAGCTGACGGAAAAGTCGAGCACTGGCTGTATCCCGACAAGGGGCTGGATGTGGTGATGTATGCCGAAGCCAGGGAGGTGCTGCAGTATGTTGCACCCAGGGACTTCGACCGTTTGCGCAAGCCTTTGCAGGACGGTGGCAACTCTACTCCGAAATTGTGACCGTAGGCAGGAGCCGATCCTCATTTCACTGAAGAAAGAAATATGTCCGGCCTGAATGAGGCACAGGGAATTCTCGAGAAAGTCTTTGGCTATGCCAGCTTTCGTCTTTCTCAGCAGGAAATCGTCGACTCGCTGATCGCCGGCAAGGATGCGCTCGTCCTGATGCCTACCGGTGGAGGCAAA
>DRLF01000054.1 GCA_011051425.1 Thiolapillus brandeum
ATTGCCTGAGGTTTCTCGGATTCATAGGGATCGCCTTCGCAGTTACTTTTATTTTGAAAGTCTCCTGATCATAGGTCAGTTACTTGCTAATTGCAAGTAATCATGGCGTGTGCTATTTTGCAATCATGAAAGACCAAAGTAATACGCCCTCCAGATTCAAGCGCTCACCCTGTCCGGTGGCCTGTACGCTGGATGTTCTCGGCGACAAATGGACGCTGCTGGTTGTACGGGATTTGTTTGCGGGAAAGAAAACTTACGGTGAATTTCAGCATTCACCTGAAAAGATTCCCACCAATATTCTGGCAGATCGGCTGAAACGGCTGGTGGCACATGAAATCGTTGCAAAAGAGCCCTATCAGGCTCGCCCCGTCCGCTACCAGTACGTGCTTACGGAAAAAGGCAGGGAACTGGGACCGGTGTTGAAAGCCATGGTGCAATGGGGTGAAAAACACGTTCCCGGAAGCAAGGCGCTGATGAAACCGGCCGGCTGAGGACGACATATTTGGTGGCCGGGTGAATAAGGCTGTCTACTTGCCATTCAGCAAGCGCCGCACTGCCGGCACGTGGCGCCGGCTGACATCCAGCCTGTCATCGATATCTGCAAATACCACCTGTACGCCGCCATCCCGGTTCTTCTCCAGCCCGGAAATGACGGCCGTACGCACCAGCATACTGCGATGGATACGCAACAGCTCCCGGGGAAACCGTTTCTCCAGTGACACCAGGGAATCTTCCAGCAGGGATTCACCGCCCCTGTGGCGTACCATGACGTACTTGCTGTCGGCACGAAAATAATAAACGTCCGACAGGGCGATGCGCTGCACACCGCCACGGTAGCGGCTGGTGAGCCAGGTTTCCGCTTCAGCTTCCTTCTGCACCAGGGGCCGCGTCAGGCGGGTAGCCTTCTCCAGCGCCGCCTGCAGTTTCTGCCGTCGTATGGGCTTGAGCAGGTAGTCCACCGCGTTGACTTCGAAGGCATCCAGGGCATGCTCGGAATAGGCGGTGACAAAAATGATCGCCGGCGGCGGTTCCTGGCGGGATATGCGTGCAGCCGCTTCCAGTCCGTCCATACCGGGCATGTGAATGTCCATGAATACCAGATCGACGGGATGGGCTTCACTCAGCACCACTGCCTGCTCGCCGTTTTCCGCCTCGGCGGTCACTTCATAGTCACCGCCGAGTTCACTGATCAGTCCCCGCAGGCGCTGCCGCGCCGGTGCCTCGTCATCGACGATCATCAGCTTCATTTCCCCTTCTCCTGCACCGGAAACCAGATGCGTACCTGATAGTGGTCCTCTACCATGCCGGTGTGCATGCCCGCCGCCGGGCCGAAACGCATTTGCAGCCGCTGGCGGATATTCTCCAGCGCCATGTGGTTACCTGCCTGGTACGCCTTGCCGTCATCAGGAGGCAAAGTATTGCTCACGGTGAGCGCCACGATACCGTTGCGGTAGCGGCCGAAGATCCGGATCTCGCCGCCATTCACCGAGGCCCCCACACCATGATAGACCGCATTCTCCACCAGCGGCTGCAGCAACAGGGCAGGCAGGGTGACCTCTTCAGGCAGGTTTTCCAGATCCCATGCCACCTGCAGACGTTTGCCCAGACGTTGCTTTTCGATAGCCAGATACTGGCGCGCCAGTTCCAGTTCCTGGGACAGGGTGGACATGCGGCTCTCATCTCCCAGGCTGGCGCGAAACAGGTCGGACAGGTCCTGCAGCACTTCCTCGGCACAGGCCGGGTCGGAAGGAATCAGGCTGACCACGGTGTTGAGACTGTTGAACAGGAAATGGGGCCGGATACGTGCCTGCAGCGCCTGAAAACGCGCCCGGCTCTCCGCCAGCTCGCGTTGCTTCTGCCGGTGGTTTTCGTAAAGATAGCGCAGGATCAGGGCACCGAGTATCCCGCTGATGCCCAGGGTTCTGACCAGCAATTCCTGCAGGGTGACGTTGACCAGCATTTCCACCGGCAACAGCCAGACGGTGCACAGGCTGACAGCCAGCGCCACCAGCATGATCACACACCAGGCCACCAGGCCGGCCCAGCCGTGGCGCATGCGGCCCAGCCACCCCTTGAGCAGACAGATCAGCGCGGCAGCCATCAGGCCGATCCAGAGGATATACAGGGCGATGACACTGAAGCTCTCCCAGAACTGGCGCAGGTGATCGGCGGCTGCCAGTGACAGCACCATCGCCATCAGCGTGGCGCTGACCACCACGGCAGCTACTGTGCGTACCCCGCAGAAATCAGGCAGAAAACTCCTTTGCGTTGAACTCATATCCCCCTTTCACCATGAACCGGCATCGATACAGTATAATCTCAGCCAATATATAACGGTATGCATAAGCTCACATTGCATCACCTTCAGGAAAACACGATGACCGACAAGAAACTCTGGGCAGGACGATTCAACCAGCCTACCGACGCCTTCGTCGAAGCCTTCACCGCTTCGGTGGAATTCGACCAGCGCCTCGCCGATTACGACATCCAGGGCTCCATCGCCCATGCCACCATGCTGGCCCGGCAGGGCATATTGAGCGAGGAGGAAAAGGACAGCATCATCGCCGGCTTGGAGCGCATCCGTGAACAGATCGCCCGTGGCGACTTCCCATGGTCCGTGAGCCTGGAAGACGTGCACATGAACATCGAGGCCGCCCTCACGGACGACATCGGCGACGCGGGCAAGAAGCTGCATACCGGCCGCTCGCGCAACGACCAGGTGGCTACCGACGTGCGCCTGTGGCTGCGCGATGCGATCGCCACCATCCAGGCCGAGATCCGCCGCTTCCAGCTGGCCCTGCTGGAACTGGCTGAGCGCGAGGCCGAGACCATACTGCCCGGCTTCACTCACCTGCAGACCGCCCAGCCCGTGACCTTCGGCCATCACATGCTGGCCTGGTTCGAGATGCTGCAGCGCGACCATGGCCGCTTTGGCGACTGCGCCCGGCGCATGAACCAATGCCCTCTGGGGGCCGCCGCCCTGGCCGGCACCACCTATCCCATAGACCGGGAATACAGCGCCGAACTGCTGGGCTTCGACGGCCCCTGCGCCAACTCCCTGGACGCAGTCAGCGACCGGGACTTCGCCATCGAGTTCAGCGCCGCCGCCAGTATTCTGATGATGCATTTGTCGCGGATGTCCGAGGAACTGATCATCTGGTCCTCGGCCCAGTTCGGCTTCGTCACCCTGTCCGACAGCTTCTGCACCGGCTCCTCCATCATGCCTCAGAAAAAGAACCCGGACGTGCCCGAGCTGGTTCGGGGCAAGAGCGGCCGGGTGTTCGGCCATCTCATGGGCCTGCTCACCCTGATGAAATCCCAGCCTCTGGCCTACAACAAGGACAACCAG
>DRLF01000055.1 GCA_011051425.1 Thiolapillus brandeum
ACGACAGCCGCTGCTGGGGTTTCGTTCCGGAAGAGAATTTGGTTGGAAAAGCCTTTGTGATATGGTTGAGCCTGGACTGGAATCGCTCCGGGATCTTTGACTGGTCCCGCATTGGCGAAGTGATAGAGTAAAAGGGGAACAGAGATGCAGTATCTGAAAAAACCGCAGCAGGGGATGAGTATCACCAGCTGGATCATGGCAATCGCCATCGTTTTGTTTTTTGTGCTGCTGGGCGTGAGGATGGTGCCCAGCTACCTGGAATTCCACTCCATGAGTAAAATTCTCGAGAGTATCAAGGAAGATCCGCAATACAGGAAAGTGGCTCCCAAGCAGTTGCGGAAGATATTCAATCGCCGTATCGACATCAATGGCATTTATGATTTTGATCAGAAGAACCTGAAGATCGACCGCAGCAAGGGCAAGACCAGCATGATTCTGGACTATGAGGTGCGCAAACCGGTTGCGGGGAATGTTGAAGTCGTTATGAGTTTCCACAAAGAGGTGGACTGGAAATAGTTCGGAAACCCGGGTGGCAGATCTCAACAGATTGCAACGCAGGCTGGGATATGAATTCAGGGACGAGTCCCTGCTTTTGCAGTCTCTGACACATCGCAGTGCCGGTTCCAGAAACAATGAGCGCCTGGAGTTCCTTGGCGACGCAATTCTGGGATTCGAGGTGGCCGAAAACCTGTGTCGCCAGCATCCCAATGCCAGTGAGGGGGAGCTCAGCAGAGCCCGGGCACAACTGGTAAAGCGCGAAACCCTCGCCGGTGTTGCCAGGAGGCTCGAGCTGGGAGACTACCTGATACTGGGTACAGGCGAATTGCGCAGCGGGGGTCAGACCCGGGACTCTATCCTCTCTGACGCAGTGGAGGCCATCATTGCGGCCGTTTTTATGGACGCCGATATGGAGGCAGCCCGAGCACTGGTCAGACGTATTCTGAAGGACCAGATTGCCAGGATTTCACCGGAAGCCCAACCCAAGGATTCCAAGACCCAGTTGCAGGAGTATCTCCAGGCGCGAGGTAAATCCCTGCCCGTCTATGAAGTCATTAGTGTGGAAGGCAGTGCCCATGAACAGCAGTTTATTGTCGAATGCCGGGTCGAGAGTCTCGGGTTGACGGCGCAGGGGGAGGGTTCGAGCCGGCGCAAGGCGGAACAGCTGGCCGCTTCCAGGGTGCTGGCCAGGACTGGAGCGGTCACATGAAGCATCGGGCCGGACACGTGGCACTGGTGGGGCGTCCCAATGTGGGTAAATCAACCCTGCTCAACCATTTTCTGGGACAAAAGCTGGCGATCACTTCCCACAAGCCCCAGACAACCCGCCACAGTATTCTGGGCATCAGCACACTGAAGGATGGTCAGATCGTTTATATCGATACACCGGGTATACATCAGCGGGGCAACAAGGCCATGAACCGCTATCTGAACCGGACTGCCACCAGCACCCTTTCCGGTGTGGATCTGGCCGTGTTCATCGTCGACAGCAATCACTGGACCGAAGAAGATGAAATGGTGCTGCAGCGGATACAGAACAGTGGCCTGCCTGTCATTCTTGTGGTCAACAAGATCGATACCCTGCAGCGGCGAGAGGAGTTGCTGCCGGTACTGGCCAGGCTCACTGAAAAGACGGGACTGACCACCGTTATCCCCGTCTCTGCACGCACCGGCGACAATTGTGAACAGCTGCAGCAGGCGATTCTGGAAATGCTGCCCGAAGGGGAGAATCTCTATCCTGAAGACCAGATCACTGATCGTCCGGAACGCTTTTTTGCCGCAGAACTGATTCGGGAGCAGATTACCCGGCGCTATCACAAGGAATTGCCGTATTCAGCCACCGTGGAAATCGAAGAGTTCGACGTACAGCCCCATATCTACCGCATTGGCGCCATCGTCTGGGTGGAACGGGACAACCAGAAAGGCATCCTGGTGGGGAAAGGTGGTCTTGCACTCAAGGAGACTGCAACGGAAGCCCGGAAGCAGCTGGAAGATTTCTTCCAGACCAAGGTGTACCTGCGCCTGTGGGTGAAAGTGAAAAAAAGCTGGTCCGCCGATCAGGCCAGTCTCAGCCGATTGGGATATTCCGAGTAAAGGGCATTCACCGTTGCCCGGGGATCTGACACCTGCTTATGTCCTGCATGCCCGCAAGTACGGGGAACGGCATTTACTGGTGGATATGCTGACACTTTCCGCCGGCAGGACTTCCCTGATGGTGCGTGGCGCGGCTTCTGCAAAGAGCAGACGACGTGGTCTGCTGCAGCCGTTTACTCCTCTGCTGGTTTCCTGGTCGGGGCGTGGCCGGATTCCCAACCTGAAATACGTGGAACAGCATTCCCGCCATGTCCCACCACAGGGCAGGGCACTGTTCAGCGGTTTTTATCTGAATGAGCTGTTGGTACGGCTCATTGGTCCGGACGAACCGGTGCCTGAACTGTTTTTCAGTTATGAGAAAACCATCGAAAGCCTGGGGGCCGGGGAAAATATCGAGAGGCTGTTGCGTGCTTTCGAGCTGGAACTTTTGCAAACCCTGGGTTATGGAGTGGACCTTCTGCATGAAGGACAATCCGGTGCAGCCGTCCGGTCTCAGGCCTGGTACAGCTATGAGCCGGAACTGGGGCTGAGAGAGGCGGCTAGCGGTCACAAAAACAGGATTGCCGGGGATACGCTGATCGCTTTGGCACAAGGACAGTTGATGGATGTCCAGCAAAGCAGAGAGGCGAAAGAACTGATGCGGCGGATACTGGGTTATTATCTGGGTGACAGGCCATTGAAGAGCCGGGAGCTTTTTTCCGCTCTGTCCCGGGACTGAACAGAAACATCGGCAGGAGAAAAACTGATATGCAGCATGAGAAACTGCTTGGGGTAAACATCGATCATGTCGCAACCTTGCGTCAGGCCAGAGGTACACGCTATCCGGAACCCGTACAGGCGGCACTGGTTTCAGAGCAGGCAGGGGCAGACGCCATTACCCTGCATCTGCGGGAAGACCGCCGCCATATTCAGGACAGAGATGTCGAGTTCCTGAAAGATATCCTTCAGACACGCATGAATCTGGAAATGGCGGCCACCGAAGAGATGCTGCTCATTGCGCGGCGCATACAGCCTGCAGATTGCTGCCTGGTGCCGGAAAAGCGCGAGGAGCTGACGACGGAAGGCGGTCTGGACGTGGCCGCAAGCATTCCGCATTTGACCGACTACTGTGCCGGGCTGGCTGAATCAGGGATTCGTGTGTCATTGTTCATCGATGCCGATACGCGTCAGCTCGAAGCTGCTGCCGCCATCGGTGCGCCGGTGGTGGAAATCCACACCGGGCATTTTGCGGATGCACAAAGTGCGGAGCAGCGTGCGCAGGAACTGACCAGGATTGTTGAAGGGGTGAGGCTGGGTGAGTCCCTGGGGCTGCAGGTCAATGCCGGTCACGGCCTGGACTATCACAACGTCACACGGATCAGTGATATCGAAGGTGTCAGAGAACTCAATATCGGTCATGCCATCATTTCCCGGGCTGTCTTTACCGGTCTTGATCAGGCAGTGAGAGAAATGAAAAGGCTCATTCAATCCAGTTCTGCGTGATACTGGATCAGGCGCTGCATTTCCGAGTTGGTTTCTTTCAGTTCCTGCGCGGTTATTTCCGCATTTTTGTTCTGGACGGCCACTTGCAGGCGGTTCAGGGATGCGGACAGGGCGGGCACCGCGCAGATGGCTGCAGCCCCCTGCAGCTTGTGAATGTTCTGCCACAATGCTTTCCAGTCCTTCTCTTCGACCAGCCTGGCAATTTCTTCCATACTGTCTTCCAGGCTTTCCACCAGCTGATTCAGCATGGTGGTGGCGATGCGGGGCGAATTTCCGGTGATGCGCATGGCCTGGGGCCTGTCATAGACGGGAAGCTGGCGGCGGCTGAGAATTGCCTTTTGTGCTGAAGATTTGAATCCTTCCGGACCGTCATCTTCCTTGAACAGGAATTTCGCAATCACCGAAAGCAGGTCTTCTTCCTCGATGGGCTTGATCAGGAAGGTATCGAAGCCGCTGTTCTCGATTTCCGCGCGGTTCCGGCCCATGGCATCCGCAGTCATGGCGATGAGGGGCAGCGTCTTCGCTTCCGGTATCTGCCGGATCTGCGCCACGGCCTCCAGTCCGTTGAGGTTGGGCATATGGATATCGATGAGCGCGATGTCTATGGGCATGTTCCTGACCGTTTCCACTGCCTGAGCACCATCCTCGGTACAGATAACGGTGGCTGCGTAATTGCCCAGCACGTTACGCATCAGTTTGCGGTTGATGTCATTATCATCTGCGACCAGTATGCGAATGCCGCGAAGCC
>DRLF01000056.1 GCA_011051425.1 Thiolapillus brandeum
CAGGATCCTGCATGAAAACCAGATACAGTTGACCCATGCCCAGCATATTGCCGGCCTGGGATACTGGCGCTGGGACGCTAAGACGGACAAACTGCTCCTGTCCGACAATCTGGCATCCATGCTGGGTGTGGATGGGGACGGCTGTTGCAAGACCCTGGAAGCCTATCTGGAATATGTGCATCCGGAGGACAGAGAGTATGTGAGGGATGTCATCGTTGCCGCTTCTGAAGGCGCGCCTCTCAAACCGGTGGACTATCGGCTGCTGGCCACGGGCAGACCTGCTGTGATCGTGCACCAGGAACTGGGCATGGCGCCGGACAGTATTCATGTGGTGCTGGGCACGGTGCAGGACATCACCCAGCAAAGAGCCACGGATCAGCACATACGGCAGCTGGCCTATACCGACAAGCTGACCGGCCTGGCCAGCCGGGCCTATTTCTACAAGCACCTGGAAGACCTGATCAAGGCCGCTTCCCGGCGTGATGAACATTTTGCCGTCATGTACCTGGATCTGGATGGTTTCAAGGACATCAATGACAGCCTGGGCCATGACATGGGGGATGAACTTCTGAAAATTGTGGCCGAGCGCCTGCAGGGCGCCCTGCGCGATACGGATTTCATCGCCCGCCTCAGCGGGGATGAGTTCTGCATACTGGTGGACAGCGTGACGGATGAGTACGATGTGGCGGAGGTGGCCAGCCGTTGCCTGGAGGAGACCAACAGACCGGTATTCCTGGGCAAGCGGGAGGTTCGGCCCCGGTGCAGCATCGGCATTGCGCATTTTCCTGAAGACGGTACGGATCTCCAATCCCTGCTCAAGGCAGCGGACAGCGCCATGTACGCCGCCAAGGAGGACGGCAAGCATCGCTATGCTTTTTACTGCCGGGAAATGACTCTGGAAGTGGAACGGCGTCTGCAAATGGAACAGGACCTTCGTCTGGCTATAGAACGCCGGCAGTTTGTCCTGCATTACCAGCCCCAGGTGGATGTGAACAGCGGTCGTCTCGTGGGAGTGGAGGCTCTGATACGTTGGCAGCATCCTGAGATGGGCATGATTTCCCCCGTGGAGTTCATCGAGGTTGCAGAACGCATCGGCATGATTCATGCCCTGGGCCGCTGGGTGCTGGACGAAGCCTGTTCCCAGCTACAGCACTGGCATGGCCAGGGTGTGGAGGGGTTGCGCATGGCGGTAAACATCTCGCCCTTGCATTTCCGTGAACCGGAGCTCCTTGCTACCGTGGCGGAGGTGCTGGAGAGAACCGGCGTGTCACCAGACTGCCTGGAACTGGAGATCACCGAGAGCGTGGTGCAGACCAATGGCGGCGACTTCGACATGTTCCTGCGTCTGCGGGAGCTAGGGGTGGCCATTGCTATCGATGATTTCGGCACCGGCTACTCTTCCCTGGGTTCTTTGAAGTCGCTGCCCGTGGACTGTCTGAAGATCGATCGCCTTTTCGTAACCGACCTGCTTTCGGATGACAGAGCGCCCTTACTGCTGGGCACCATCATCAATGTTGCCCATGCGCTGGGTCACCGCGTGGTGGCCGAGGGCGTGGAGGAGCGTGCCCAGCTGGATGTCCTGAAGCGCGTGGGTTGTGATCTGGTGCAGGGTTACTATCTCAGCCGTCCTGTGGAAGCCGACAAGATTCCTGGCCTGGTGCGCAGCTTTGCCTGCGGTCACCTGGGGCTGCAGCCCACCAAACGGCAGGCATCTTCTCCGGGATGAACTTCTTCTTCGGATGCCTGGAAGCGGTGGGATCAGTCCTACGAAAACTCGTCCAGCCACTGAATCCAGTGTTTCACCGGCAGCCTGGATTTCTCCCCCAGGTGCAGCAGGCAGCCGATGTTGGCGCTGGCGATGATTTCCGCGCCGGTCTGCTCCAGCGCTTGCAGCTTGTTTTGCCGGAGTTTCCCGGCCAGGCGGGGTTGCTGCAGGGAATAGGTGCCGGCAGAACCGCAGCACAGGTGATTGTCGTCGGGCAGCCGCAGGTCGAACCCCAGTCGTGAAAGCAGTTCAATCACCTTGTCTGCGCTCCTGAGTCCATGCTGCTGGGTGCAGGGCATATGCAAAGCCAGGGGGTGGGGAGTGGCCAGTTTCAACTTCCCGGTATCCTGCTGGAACAGGAAGCTGCCGATTTCCTGGCAGTGTTGCAGTAACTCGGTAGCTTTCTGCTGATAGGCGGGATCTTTGTCGAACAGCTGTGGATATTCCTGTATCTCCAGCGCGCAGGCAGTGGCGGTCACCAACAGGGCTTCAGCGCCTTCCTGCAACAGGGGAAGCCATTGGTCGATGTTGTGCCGTGCGAACTTCCGGGCTTGTTTCTCGGCATCCAGGTGGTGGTGTACTGCGCCGCAACAACGTTCACGGGCAACTGTCAGGCATTCAATATCCAGACGATCGAGAACCCGGCGGGTGGCGTCATTGATGTCGCGCGCTACGGCTGACTGAACGCAGCCCTGGAACAGCAGGATTTTTCTAGGGTGTGATGAGTATGATTTTAGTCTGGCGTCTGCCCTGCGGCTGGGTATCTTGCCACGGATGCCGGCAGGCAGCAGCGGGCGCACCAACCGTGCCACGCCCAGCGCTGCGCCCAGGCGCTTTGGATAGGGGAGCAAGCCCCTGAGCAGCGCATTCCGCAGGCGCTGGGAAAGGGGTGGGGACTGCAGCGCGCCTGAAAGATGACGGCCGATGTGCAGCAGGCGGTGGTAATTGACCCCGGAAGGACAAGTGGTCTCGCAGGAGCGGCACAGCAGGCAACGATCCAGGTGCTGCCGGGTGCCCGTGGAAGTCTTGCCGGTTTCCAGCAGTTGGCGGATCAGGTAGAGGCGCCCGCGGGGGCCATCCAGTTCGTCGCCCAGTAACTGGTAGGTGGGGCAGGTGGCGGTACAGAATCCGCAGTGCACACAGCGGCTCAACAGCTCCCTGGCTTCCCGGGCTGTGGGATCATCGTGCAATAGGAAGGAGATCCGGGTATCCATGAAATCAGGGGGATGGTGCGAACAGGCGCCCGGCATTGAGAATGCCCGCGGGATCGAAAGCGTTCTTGAGACGTTGATGAAGATGCAACAGGGCGGGCGCCAGGGGAACCGGGGAGTGTGCATGAAAAGGGCTGACGTAGCCTCCTGCGTCTGCGGCGATGGCAGCCAGTTCCTGGCAGGAGCTTTCGCTGAGCAGCCAGCGCTGCGCGCCGCCCCAGTCGATGAGGGTATCTCCAGGGAGCTTCAACGGGCCGCAATCCCGGGGCAGTGAGATACGCCACAGGGGTTTGTCATTCTGGAAAAACTTTAGCCGCTGTTCTTTCAGATCCTGCCAGTAGCTGGTGTTGCTGGAGATTTCTCCGCCGATATGGCGACGGCCCTGTTCAACGGCCACTGCTGTTCCGCTCAACCTGATGCGTAACTTCCCCTGCTGCCAAGCCGCGGCGCTCAGGGGCAGAGGCAGGCGGTTCCAGTGTTGCATCCGTTCCAGCGCCCTGGGTTGGTCCAGTTCAAGCTCCAGGGTGAGTTCCTGTTCGGGAGCGGGCAACGTCTTGATGCTCAGTTCCTCCAGCAGCCCCAGGGTGCCAAAAGCCCCGCATTGCAGCCGGGATACATCGTAACCCGCGACATTCTTGATCACCTCGCCGCCAAAGCGCAGGCGTTCACCCTTGCCATTGATGAGTATACAGCCCAGGACATAGTCACGCGCGGCTCCCCGCCAGGGGCGGGCCGGCCCGGAAATGCCGCTGGCAATACAGCCCCCCAGGGTCGCCGTGGAGGAAAAATGGGGTGGTTCAAAGG
>DRLF01000057.1 GCA_011051425.1 Thiolapillus brandeum
CCACAACCTGCGCAAGCAGGGCAAGCAGCCCGCCGGCAAGTACAACGAATGCCTGGCGGACTTCATCGCCCCCAAGGACAGCGGCAAGGCGGATTGGCTGGGCGCCTTCGCCTGCACCGCAGGTGAAGGCATAGACGGGAAGATCGCCGAGTTCGAAAAAGATCACGACGACTATTCCAGCCTCATGCTCAAAGCCCTGGCCGACCGCCTGGCCGAGGCCCTGGCGGAATGGCTGCATGAACAGGTGCGCCGGGAACTCTGGGGCTACGCAAACGAAGAAACACTCACCAACGAAGAGCGCATCGCGGAGAAATACCAGGGCATACGCCCGGCCATGGGCTACCCCGCCAGCCCGGATCACACGGAGAAAGACCTGCTCTGGCAGCTGCTGGATGCCAAGGTCAACACCGGTATCTGGCTCACGGAGAGCAAGGCCATGGTGCCCACGGCCGCGGTGAGCGGCCTTTATTTCTCCCATCCCCAGTCCCGCTACTTTGCAGTAGGCAAGATCAATCGGGATCAGCTCGAAGACTATGCCAAACGAAAGGGCATGGAGCCAAAGGTACTGGAAAGATGGCTGGGCCAGAACCTGGCCTACGACCCGGAAGACTGATGGCGGACCAGGATCCGAGAGTCCTCCAGCAGCAGGCACAGGATTTCCGTGCCGGTTTTCAGAGTGTCCTCATCGCGACCACCTCCCCGGAAGGCGAACCGGACATCAGCTATGCCCCCTTCGTGCTGGATGATTCAGGGCGCGTCTGCATCTACATCAGTCAGCTGGCCCGGCACACCCGGAATCTGGCGGCGCAACCCCAGGCCAGTCTGATGTTCATCGCAGCGGAACAGGAAAGCCGTAACCTGTTTGCCCGCCAGCGGCTCATACTTCAGTGTACAGCGCACCAGGTTCCGGAAGCAGAAACCGAGCCGGTTCTACAGCAGATGCAGTCGCAGTTCGGCAAAACACTGGAACTGCTTCGTTCCCTGCCCGATTTTCACCTGTTTCGATTCGAGGTTGAAACCGGCAGTTACATCAAAGGCTTCGGGCAGGCCTGGTCGCTCGAAGGAAATGATCTGCAGATACTGGCATTGAGAACAAACTAGCTTTTTCGTCGCCCCTTCATTCAGCGGGTTTGATGCAGGACAACCATTCCGTATCTTTTGGCGCGCAAGCGCAGCAACCGTAGATATTTGTCATTGTTTTTCCCAAAATCAAGCCCTATTTTTTAAGAGAAGTCATGAATAATTGATTTGCTTCATGCCAGAGTTGTTGTGCTTTTGGTGTATATAAAAAAGACAGACATACCCACATATTGTCAAAATGAAGAGGTATTGAGATGCGTAACCGTTTTTTTGGATTGATGAGTGTGCTGTTTTTGGGCGTCGGCCTGTTGTTGTCGGGTATGTCTCAAGGGTCGGAGATCAAATGGCGATGGGCCAACCCCAGGTTCGGCGAGGCGCTGCAGGACGTGGTTTGGGGTGATTCGCAATTTGTTGCGGTAGGCAGAGACATTGTCGTTACCAGTCCGCATGGCATTGAATGGACTGTCGCAAAATCCTGGGACCGGGGGCAGGCACAATTGCGGGGTGTGGCATGGGGAGACGGCCGTTTTGTGGCAGTTGGTGACAAAGGCCTCATACTTGTCAGTGATGACGGTACAACCTGGATTCCACAGACCAGCGGTACGACAGACAACCTTGATGACATCGCCTGGACGGGATCCAGGTACGTGGCTGTGGGTGGCAACGGTACTGTTTTGACCAGTACGGATGCAGTTCACTGGTCGAAGCCTGCAACACCCACAACCAGCTGGTTGCGTGCTGTGGCCCCTGGTGCAGCAGGTATTGTCGCGGTAGGGAACGATGGAAGTATACTGTTCAGCAGCGATGGCAATACCTGGCAGCAGCAAACCTCCCCCATGTTTGATAACTACTATGATGTGGTATGGGATGGCACACGTTTTGTTGCTGTTTCTTATACTACGCAGTTTCCTCAATCCAGCCATTTCGTTACCAGTACTGACGGGAAAAACTGGGTGGATGATCATACTTCATTGAACAGTGCCTACGCGATTGCGGCAAACGACACGGTTTCCGTAGCCGTAGGTCAGAGTCATTCACATGTCTATTCCAGCGCGGACGGCTGGACGATACATGATATCGGAAACAGTGATGGTTTTTATGGAATTGCCTGGGGTGACTCGAAATTCATAGCCGTAGGTAACAGAGGCACTATCGTTGGCAGCGCAAACGGGAAAAACTGGTGGTTGTTGTCCCGTGCCGCAACGGGCGAACATCTGAGGCAGGCCAGCAGGAGTGACTCCCGCTATGTCGCCGTGGGCGACAACGGCACTATACTCTCCAGTGAGGATGGCGCTCTGTGGACTCCCCAGACATCGGGTATCACGAACTCCCTCAGGGATGTCGTCTGGAATGGATCAATTTTTGTGGCTGTGGGCGAGCAGGGAACTATCGTGACCGGTACTGCCGATGGCAGCACCTGGACAGCACGGACTTCGGGTGTGACCGAGCAGTTGAACGGCATTGCCGTGGGCAACTCTGAATTCGTCGTGGTGGGAAGCAATGGCGTGATTCTCACCAGCGGCAACGGGAGGGACTGGTCGGTACGTTCTTCGGGTGTGACAGCTGATCTCAATGACGTGGTATGGAGCGGCAAGTATTTCGTGGCAGTGGGTGAGAACAGCACAGTGCTGACCAGCACGGATGGCAGCAGCTGGGAAGCCCAAAGCGTTGGCGTGGCCGATTCCATGAGCGGCATAGCCTGGAGCGGATCCCTGTTTGTCGTCACTACCCATTCGTTGTCGAGAAACCTGTTTACAAGCGGTGACGGCCGTCATTGGACGGTGGTGCAAGCGCAGGGTAGTTGGAGCCAAGGTATCGCATGGAACGGTTCTCTTTTCATGGTGCTTACGCAGTACGGGTCAGTGTTTTTCAGCCCTGATGGAAACGACTGGGGTGCCCAGGAGAAAAATATTTCGGAAACCGCTCTATATGGGATTTTCTGGGGAGGTGATCAGTTCATTGTAACAGGAGCATTGGGTACAGTATTGCAAGGAATTCCCCATTTCAGTATTGGCGGTACCCTGAACAATCTTTATCCGTTATCCACGCTGGTATTGCAGAACAACGGCGGTGATGATCTGGAGCTGTTCAACAATGGCAG
>DRLF01000058.1 GCA_011051425.1 Thiolapillus brandeum
AGGTTCTGGCCATCCTCGAGCAGGCCGTTCCAGTCGAATTGTTGTACATTCTCCACCACCTGCTGCAGGATCTCCTCGTAACCCTGCTCGCGCAGCAGGTTTCGCGCAGCATCCAGCCAGTCGCGCAGCAACAGCGGCTCGTCGCTGGCGACGAGATAGATCGGGCGGGGCTGTGATTTCAGGCTGTTCGGCAACATGACGGCGTTCCGGGTTTTTCCCGTAAGCGAATGCTACGGCAATATTATCTTCAGAAACAGGGGCACAGAATCAGCGGCACATGCCCTCGCAACTCATGCGAAAAAGCGACTCATACAGCGCCCCCATTTCTTCCTCCGGCAGGTGTCCGTCGATAGTCAGCGATGCAATACCATGCACCATCGCCCAGAAGGCGGTGGCCTGGGTCAGCGCATCTTCTTCCCGGAGAGCACCGGCGGCCTGTGCCGCTCTGCAGGCATCGATCACGATCTCGAAGGCACCGCCTTTACGCTTGTCTTCGCAGTCAGAGCAGCCGTGTTCGCGATAGACACGCCACTGATCGTTCATCATCAGGCGATAATGCCTGGGGTAATGTAGCGCAAAATCCAGGTAGGCACCGCCCAGGCCATGTAGTCGCTGCAGTGGGTCTTGTTCAACGGCCACTTCTGCCAGTGCGGCTTCGAGAGCATCAAAGGCCTTCTGGACCACTGCGGAAAAAAGGGCTTCTTTTGACGGAAAATGGCGATAGATCGCGGTACGCGACACCCCAAGGCGATCTGTCAGAAAACGTACAGTCAGATGCTCAAGAGGTTCACTGTTTACCAGTTCGTATAGCGTGCCCACCAGGGTCTGTTTCAGGTCGCCGTGATGATAAGACTTCTTCATGTCGATAGTTTACCAGCAATTCAATGTTGACAATTGTCACATCTGGCATCACACTGCAATGTAACAGCCGTCAACTTCAGGAGTCATACATGGAGAGCATTCTCGGGTTCGGTGCCATTGGACAGTCTTTGGCCAATACTCTGGATCAGGTAAGCATCGAATACCAAGTGATCACCCGAAAGCAGGCCGACCTGAGAAACCGAGGAGCAGCACTACAGGCACTGCAAGGCAGTAAGGTCGGCTACATCACCCTAGGACTGCCCTATGACGGTCGAACATGGCTTACCAACTGGCCGCTCATCATGACCAACCTGATCGACGCCGCCGAAGAAACCGGTACGGATCTGGTGTTTTTCGACAATGTCTACATGTACGGCCCCGTCGACGGTATCATGAATGAGCAGACGCCCTGGAATCCGGTCACACCCATGGGCAAAGCGCGTGCGCAGACAGCTCGTCTGTTTATCGAGGCCATCGAGAAAGGCCGGATCAACGGACTCATCGCTCGCAGTGCCGATTTCTATGGTCACGAAACCTCAAACGCCTTCACCAACCGCCTGGTGTTCGAACGAATACTTGACGACAAGCTTCCGCAATGGCTGTGCGATCTCGATCAACAACATTCCCTGACCTATCTGCCCGACATTGGGTACGCGCTCGAAGCACTGGCACATGCCGCCGACAGCTGGAATCAGACCTGGCACCTCCCGACCGCCTCTAAGCCGCTGACCGGCCGGGAATTTATCGAGGAGGCCTGTGTTGCCTTGGGCAGGCCAGCGGGAAAGATGCAGACAATCCGTCCCTGGATGCTGTCCCTGATCGGCTGGTTCGCACCGGTCATGAAGGAAGTCCGAGCCACCTGCTACCAGTTCGACCGCCCCTACCTGTTCGACAGCAGCAAGTTCGAGCGGCGCTTTTTCGAGGCTACGGACTATCACGACGGTATCCGGGAAATCGCTAATCAATGTCTGTAAACCGTCCGCAGCCCGACCGATTTTCGGGGCACTGTTGCTCGGTCTGTCAGTCAGCGCCTGCCAAAATAATGACTTGATCACGGGAGATCCCATACCAACCTCCATGCAAAGGATACTCGACCACAAGCTTGCCCAGGGAAAATTCTCGGGCGCAGCCTTTTGCATGGAACTTCGGGGACAGATGCGTTGTGCATCAAGCGGCAATCTGGATAGCGTACAGTCATTTTTCATCGCCAGCACAACCAAACTCTACACCACCACGCTGGTCCTGAAAATGAGAGCTGAAGGACAACTCGAACTAGACGACCCTATCGGGCTGTATCTGGAACCGAACATTACACAAGGGCTGCATGAATACCGAGGAACATCACATGGTGCCCGTATAACCATTCGGCAGTTACTGGCTCACCGCTCCGGTCTTCCCGATTACTTCCGTGATCGGACTTCACAAGGTGACAGCTACGAGCGCCGTCTGATCGAGCAGGGCGACTTTTCTTGGACCTTCGAACAGGCCATCAGACGCAGCAAACAGCTCAGCCCCCGATTCACCCCAGGTACAGCCGGAAAAGCCTATTACAGCGACACGAACTATCAATTGCTGGGGCGCATCCTCGAAGTCGTCAGCGGCCTGCCCTATGCCAAGCTGCTCAAACGCCGCATTTTCCATCCCCTGAGACTCGAGAACAGCTATCTCTTTACCGATCCAACCGACCAACGTCCTGCCGCAATGCAATACCGGAACCGAACACTCTGGTTACCACAAGCCATGGCCTCGTTTGGCCCGGACGGCGGCATCGTCAGCACCGCCAGCGAACTGGCTGTCTTCGGACGCGCCTTTTTCGGTGGCGACCTTTTCCCAGCTGAATACCTGTCCGAACTCTACGACTGGGAAGACATTTTTTCACCTTTGCAGAGCGGAACCGGCATCCATCGCATCAGGCTGCCGTGGTATCTGACCTGGTTGCTGAAGCCACCCGAGCTGTATGGTCATTCCGGCCTATCAGGCGCTCTGTTGTTCTGGTCACCGAAACGTGACATCATTATTGCGGGCACGGTCAACCGGATTGACCAGCCTGACCTTTCCTACCGGACTCTATATGCTATCCTGAACTCGAAATAGACCGAATCGCGTCGCTCTCGATCCTTCCGGGCTATGCAGGATACGCACATAACTGCCATATGACGGAAATACGGGGAATACAGGGCTCCAAGGATAGAGGAAGCCGAACCGGGGAGGAATTCCGTGACCGCCATGGATAGCGAGTATACCGAAAACGCAGGGGTGTTTTTCGGTCCATGGCTTAGCAGCACAAGGCCGAGCCTGGCCAAATACTGCTCTCGCCATCCATGGCTTCGCAGCATAAGCACATCCCTGTGCAAAAAAAACCCTCGGAGAGACCCGAGGGTTGAATCCTGCTTTCATAGAGTGCATCCAGCCAGGCTTCCTGCCTGTCACGCCTTGCCTTGTCCCGGCAACGGAAGGAAACTTCCTGTTTCTGCGTATCCTTTGCCTCTTTCCCTGTAGGCACGGAGC
>DRLF01000059.1 GCA_011051425.1 Thiolapillus brandeum
ATTGAAAAGCAGGACCTGAGCGCAGAAGAAATGACTGCCGTGATGCGGACCATCATGACCGGCGGAGCCACCCCGGCGCAGATCGGCGGCTTTCTCATCGGCCTTCGCATGAAAGGCGAGACAGTGACGGAAATCACCGCGGCTGCCTCGGTGATGCGCGAGCTGGCGGCCGGGGTGGATATTTCCGGTCTGGATCATGCCGTGGATATCGTGGGCACGGGAGGCGATGCTTCCGGCACCTTCAACGTCTCCACCGCATCCATGTTCGTGGCCGCGGCGGCGGGCTGTCACGTGGCCAAACACGGCAACCGCTCGGTTTCCAGTAAATCCGGCAGCGCTGACGCCCTGGAGGCGGCAGGCATCCGCCTGGACCTAAACCCGGAACGGGTGGCCCATTGCGTGCGCGAGGTGGGCGTGGGCTTCATGTTCGCCCCCGGTCATCACAGCGCCATGAAGCACGCCATCGGCCCGCGTAAGGAAATGGGGGTGCGCACTATTTTCAATGTTCTTGGACCTCTGACCAACCCCGCCGGGGTGCCCAACTTGCTTTTGGGCGTGTTCAGCGAAGACCTCCTGGAGCCCCTGGCGGAAGTGCTGCAACGGCTGGGCGCCCGCCATGTGCTGGTGGTGCATTCCAAAGACGGCCTGGATGAGATCAGCATCGGCGACAAGACAGAAGTGGCCGAGCTGAAAGACGGCGCCATTCGCCGTTACAGTATCTGGCCGGAAGAATTCGGCATGGAACGGGCCAGCCTGGAGGCCATACAGGTGGCGGATGCCGGGGAAAGCCTGGCCATGATACGTTCCGTACTGGAGGATCATGCCGACCCCGCCCGTGATATCGTCACGCTGAATGCCGGCGCAGCTATTTATGCGGCTGGACTGGCGGATGATCTCAAGGACGGCGTGGACAAGGCCCGGGCAGCGATTGCCAGTGGCGAGGCACGCAACCGGCTGGACAGGCTGGTGGTGGTGTCTCAGAGCTTTGATTAAATGCCCTCACCCCCAGCCCCTCTCCCCTCGGGGGAGAGGGTTGGGGTGAGGGGCAAAATCTACAGACAACAGGCTCAACTCAATGACCGACACACCGGATATTCTCAAAAAAATCGTTGCCCGCAAGGTCGAGGAAATCAATGCTGCCCGTCAGCGGGTTTCTGAGCAGGCGCTTAGACAAAAGGCCGCACAAGCCTCACCCCCCCGGGGCTTCGTCGCCTCGCTCAAAGAGAAAATTGCCACCGGCCTGCCCGGCGTCATCGCCGAGATCAAGAAGGCCTCGCCGTCCAAGGGTGTGCTGCGTGAAGATTTTCGGCCCGCAAACATTGCACAAAGTTATGCCACACACGGCGCCGCCTGCCTGTCAGTGCTCACGGACGTGGATTTCTTCCAGGGCAGCCCAGATTACCTGAAGCAGGCCCGGGCTGCCTGCGACCTGCCTGTGATCCGCAAGGATTTCATCATCGATCCCTACCAGGTGTACGAGGCCCGTGCCATGGATGCGGATTGCATCCTGCTCATCGTTGCCTGTCTGGACGATGAACAGCTGGCATCATTGAATACACTGGCCATGGATCTGGGTATGGACGTGCTCATCGAGGTACATGACGAACAGGAGCTGGCCCGTGCCCTGGCCGTGGAGAACCCCATGGTGGGTATCAACAACCGCAACCTGCGCACTTTCGACGTCAGCCTGCAGACCACGCTGGCCATGCTGGAACAGATTCCCGACGACAAGCTTGTCATCACCGAATCCGGCATCCTGGCACCCGAAGATGTCGCCCTGATGCGCAGCCACCATGTAAACGGTTTCCTGGTGGGCGAGGCCTTCATGCGGGCAGAAGATCCGGGCGGGGAACTGGCGCGACTGTTTTTCACGGAGTAGTATCGACCCTGTGCTCCGGAAACCGGCCGAAAAGGAGAGATTCATGCCTCGCATTTCAGTGCCACAAAAAACCTTCGGGCTGCTGGTCGCCTGCAGCCTCATTGCCACGGCGACCATGGCTGCCCCCTATGCCGGGCTTGTGAAGACTCCCGACCGTGGCGGGAACTTCTTCGGCACGCCGGAACGCTTCAACCGCTACTATACCGACCCGACTTACAAACCCGCACGCACACTGCATGTCAGCCCCTCCGGGAACGGCGATGGCAGCCTGTCTTCACCCATGCGTCCCGAACAAGCTTTTTCCCAGGCCAGAGCGGGAGATGAAATCCTGTTCCATGACGGCCGCTACGCCGGCTGCTGGGGGCTGGACGAAGACAGCTCAGGCACCTATGACCAGCCCATCGTCATCAAGGCAGCATCCTCCGCGGTAAGTATCGATTGCTGCAACAGTGGCCGCAAGGCCTGCTTCAATCTTGAGGGAGCGAATCACGTCGCCATCGACGGCTTCGACCTGAACGGCGGTGACCGGGGTATACGTGCCGTCGGCCTTCACTACGATGCGACCAGGCACCAGAAGGGTATCGCTATTCTCAACAATCGCATCGGAAACCAATACAAGGATCCTGTCTTTACAGCCCAGTCGGACTGGACGGTTGTCGATGGCAATGTCGCCCATCATGCGGGGGAAGGCGACGGCCATGGCATCTATCTGTCCAACGGCAGCGACTGGCTCATCGTGCGCAACAACGAGCTGTACAACAACAGCAGCTCGGATTTTCAGATCAATGCAGACCCGATCAGCACCTGTGGTGATGAAGACATTGCCTATGATGACGCACGTTGTGATGGCAGCGCTCTCAAGCAACAGGGACAAGGGGTGAGTGAATTCGTGCTGGCGGAAAGCAACTACTTCCACAACAGCGATGTCGGGCCCAATTTCACATCCGTCAGAAATGCGGTGGTGCGCAACAATATCTTCGGCCCTTATGACCGCCATGGCACCAGCTTCTGGCAGGAGACGGACAATCCGCGCCTGGGCTCCAGCGACAACCGCATCGAACACAACCTGTTCATCGGCTTCAACCGCCGTCACGTGCTGCAGAACACCCGTTATTCGGACCGCAACCAAATCCGCAACAATATCCTGCTGGGATACCGGCGTTCGGGAAACACGGTGGAAGCAAACCCGGAAACCGTGCTGGTGGAGATCGACCCGGAGACCGTACACAGCAGCTCCTTTTCCGGCAACGTATATATCGGCGGCCGCTTCTCCGATTTCACGCCTGCTGCCGGCGAATTGCGTCTGAAAAAGTTCGACCCGGCCTGGTTCGCCGCTTTCCCGGCAGACGGCATGGGCAGCGCCGCCGGTTATCGTCCAGGCAAGGCGGCGCCTTTCACTGACAGCGACCAGTTACTGGCCACCACGCCCATGGACATGGAGGGGCGCCCCAGAAGAAACCCCGTCAACCCCGGCCCCTGGGAGTACGGTGGCAGGCTGGAAGCTACTGTCACGCCCCAGGGCAATTCTTCCAAACAACAGAAATCCGGGAGCTCGCGCTGACAGTCATGGCTTATCAGGAACAACTCGACCTGCTCACCGCCGGGCGCGGCACTTACAACATCACCAAGGATGTGCAAAAAGTGGTTGCCGCCTCCAGCGTCATCACCGGCCTGTGCCATGTTTTCGTCAAACATACCAGCGCCTCGCTCATCCTTTGCGAGAACGCCGACCCCACCGTACGCAGTGACCTGGAACGCTTCATGATCAACCTGGTGCCCGACGGATCGCCGCTGTTCCGGCACATCGACGAGGGCGATGACGACATGCCCGCCCATATCCGCTCCATACTCACCAACATGGATCTGACCCTGCCGGTGAATCACCGCATGCTGAAGCTGGGCACCTGGCAGGGCATTTATCTGTACGAGCACCGCAGCAGGGCGCACCAGCGCCAGGTGGTCGTAACCGTTACCGGCTGAGTTTCAGGCTCTCAATCACCGAGCTCGAGCACGGCGTCCATTTCCACGCCGGCATCCCTGGGCAACGCAGCCACACCGATAGCCGCCCGGGCGGGGTAGGGCTGACTGAAATAGTCCGCCATGACTTCGTTCACCAGGGGAAAATGAGACAGGTCGGTCAGAAACACATTGAGTTTGACCACGTCCGCCAGGCTGCCGCCGGCTGCCTCGGCCACGGCCTGGAGATTGTCGAAAACACGCCGCACCTGGGCCTCCATATCTCCCTCCACCATTTCCATGGTTTCCGGCACCAGGGGTATCTGACCCGACAGGTAAACCGTGCTGCCGGCCCTGACCGCCTGGGAATAGGTGCCGATGGCCTGGGGGGCCTTGTCTGTGCTGATGATTTCTTTTTTCATTTTATCGCCTACTATTGAACCATGAGGAAGATGCTGATTTTGACACAAATACTCTGGCTGGCGACAGCCTGTGAGCAGGACCGGAAAACCGCCTTGCCCGACGAACCCTGGTCTGATGAAGCAGAGGTGCTGTTTCAGGATGCACAGATCCTGAGATACGAAGTGGAACAGCGCAAGCAGGAAACTGCCAGACTGCGCGTTCAGGACGTGGAGGGTGCGCCGCCCTCCCTGCGCAGATAGGCGATCACCAGCATCAGAGCCGCGAGAACGACTGCCAACCAGTTCTTCCACCGCAGAAAAGGCGTCTCCCCCACGTAGGGCTGAATGGAGGCGCTGATGGCACCCCGCTTCCATTGCGGCAGCACCGCCAGTATCCTGCCTGTTTCATCGACGATGGCCGATACACCCGTGTTGGTCGCCCGCAGCAGGTAGCGCCCGGTTTCCAGCGCCCGCATGCGCGCCATTTCCAGGTGCTGATGAGGCGCCAGGGAATCTCCGAACCAGGCATCGTTGCTGGCGTTCACCAGAAAAGCTGCGGCGGGCAGAGCCTGGGCAACCTCTTCGCCAAAGGTATCTTCATAACAGATGGAAACGCCGGCTTGTCTGCCCGCCAGCTTCAGTCGCGGCGGCTTGTTCCTGTCACCGGACGAAAATGATGACATGGGAATGGCGAAGAGCTCGACCAGGGGTTGCAGCAGGGCTGAAAAAGGCATGAACTCACCGAAAGGGACGAGGTGCCGCTTGAAATACTGGCCCCGGCCGGAGGCTCCCAGGCTGATCAGGGCATTGTAGGCACGCCCCTTGGCGTCCCGCACAGGAATGCCAAGCAGCAGATCCTGGCCCTGATCACGGAAATAGGTATCCAGGGGCTGAAGAAAACTTGTTTCCACCCGGTCGGCAAATGCCGGCACGGCCGTTTCCGGCCAGATGATCAGGCGACTGTCGGGATGCGCCTTGCTGGTTTCGACATAGAATTCCAGCGTCGGGCGCAACTGGGAAGGCAGCCATTTCTTTTCCTGGGGGATGCTGGCCTGCACCAGGGTCGCCGTAAAAGGCGCACCATCCGGCGTCGTCCAGTGTATCTGCTGGAGACCCCAGCC
>DRLF01000060.1 GCA_011051425.1 Thiolapillus brandeum
AATGGCACCAGCAGCGCCATTTCGGGCGCACAGGGCATATCAGCTTCAACAATCCCGATTTTGTGAGATATGCCGAGTCATTTGGTGCCAGGGGATATCGGGTCACGTCGGCTGACGGGCTTCGGCCGACACTGGAACGGGCTTTTGACGACAACACCGTGGTGATCGTCGATGTTGCCGTGGATTATTCTGAAAACATGAAGCTCACGGAAAAACTCGGCAAACTGGTTTGCCCCATCTGAGGGAGATATTCTGCTCATGAATACGCATGTTTCTCTGGGAGTCCCAGGTGCAGTCCCCGCTGGTCAACCACTCTCTGTCACTTCTCCCTATGACGGCAGTTTGCTGGCAACGGTGGATGTGGTTGATGAAGACGGCGTCGGGCAGGCGCTGCAAAATGCCTTTGCTGCTTTTGACGACCGCAGACAGTGGCTGTCGGCTGCCAGACGCATCGGTATCCTGGAAAAGACCGCCAGCCTGATGGAGCAGCATTTTAATGAGCTGGTCACGCTTGCAGCCCGTGAAGGCGGCAAGCCGTTGATGGACTCGCGTGTGGAGGTCTTGCGCGCTATCGATGGCGTAAAGAACTGCATCGAATGCATACGTACCGGCCATGGCACGGAAATCCCCATGCAGCTGAATGCCGCTTCCGCCAACCGCCTGGCGTTTACGCGCAGAGAACCCATCGGCGTCGTGGTGGCCTTCAGCGCTTTCAATCACCCCCTGAACCTGATCGTACACCAAGTGGGTCCTGCTGTTGCCAGTGGCTGCCCGGTGATCATCAAACCTGCCGAAGACACACCTCTGTCTGCATTCCGCTTTGTTGAACTGCTGCGTGAAGCCGGTTTGCCGGAGAGCTGGTGTCAGCCCTTGCTGACCACGGGGCACCCGGTTTCCGCCGGGTTGGCCGCAGACAGGCGAGTCGCCTTCTTCAGCTTCATCGGCAGTGCCAGGGTGGGCTGGATGCTGCGCTCGCAACTCGCGCCGGGCACGCGCTGTGCTTTGGAGCATGGTGGCGTGGCTCCGGTGGTGATCACTGCGGACGCCGACCTGGACGATGTGCTGCCTCTGCTGGCCAAAGGCGGTTTTTACCACGCCGGTCAGGTATGTGTATCGGTGCAACGGGTTTTCGCTCATGCCTCCATCGCGCAGGAAGTTGCTGCGCGACTGGCCGAAATCGGCGGTCGTTACCGGGCAGGTGATCCGCTGGATGAAAATACGGAAATCGGCCCGCTGATCCGCCATCAGGAAACCGATCGCATTGAAAGCTGGGTGAATGAAGCCGTGGAAGGCGGAGCTGTCCTGGTCGGAGGTGGCAGGCGTCAGGGTGAAGCATTTTTTGAGGCGACCGTGCTGCACAACCCGCCGCCTGACGCGAAGGTAAGCCGTAACGAGATCTTTGGTCCGGTGATTTGCGTCTATGACTGGCGGGAACTGGATGCTGCCATCGAAATGGCGAACGATGTGCCCTATGCCTTCCAGGCTTCGGTATGTACCCGGGATATTGATACAGCGCTGTATGTCAGCTCGAACCTGCAGGCCTCGGCAGTGATGGTGAATGACCACACGGCCTTTCGTGTGGACTGGATGCCTTTCGCCGGTTTGAAAGAATCCGGTTATGGCGTAGGCGGTATTCCCTATACTTACCGTGACATGCAGATAGAAAAACTCACGGTGATCCGTTCAAAATCCGTCAACGCCAGTTTCCCATCAATATGAAAGGTGCCCAGTAGTATGGATGGCTGAAAGGTGCTGATGCACTGGGTGTGTAAAGATCCTCTGGTTCATCTGTGTCGGTTACCATGCTGACCCCCCTGCTGGTGCATTCCGGCAGAGAGGTATCAGACAGCTGTCCATGGATAAAAGCCAGCTGTGTCTGTCGCAGGGCTTCCAGTTTGGTACTGCTGTATTTTAACCTGTTACGGTAGAACTGCTCCATGAAGATAGCTGTGCTGCAGTCAGCCACCTCCCACAGTGTTGCCATGACCGCCCTGGCACCCTTGTTTTGCGCCAGGGTGCCCAGGCCTTCAATTTCCCTGCCCCTGGAATCATCGCTCCAGAGCGCAGTCTCGCAGGCAGAAAGCGTCAGAAGATCCAGGTTGCCGAAATAGTAGTCACCGCGTTGCAGGTCCTCAAGGGTTAGCAATGTATCGTTTCCCGCCAGCAGGAAAGAGTCGCTCCAGCTTCCCGGCTTGAACAGATAATGTGTCGCCAGGTGTACAACCCGGTAGCAGTCGTCCTCGAGACAGTCTTCACTCAGGATATCTTCCAGCCGCTGGGGCGTGAAGGCGCTATCCATATAGGATATGCCAGGGAGTATTCCACGCGGGTCTTCCGTGCCCTCTTTTACGATGGCATCCAGTTCTTCGGATACGGCGGGGAGAGGTGAAAATCCGGCGCTGATGAACGGCTTGCTTACGCCAAGGCCTGCAATACGCCATTGTTGGGAGGGACGTTCCATAAGGTCCACATCTGCGGCTGCGGTATATACGGCAATACCATATTGTTCGGCCAGATAGCGTTTGCCATCATGCAGCGCAGCCAGTGGCAGATAGCGCACTGCGTCGTCGAGATAGACCATGAGGATTTTCGCGTCCAGGGTTTCGAGGATGTCTTCTATCGGCGCAACCAGTTCGCCATACAGTGCCTGAGCGGCCGGCAGGGGGTTCTTGTGGGGATTCAGCAGGCTGTTCCGCAGACTGATGATTTTTCTGTTGAGGTCCTTTCTGCTGATGTTGCTGTGTTTCCAGACCGGCGGTACTGAAGAGCGGGAACCGGATACGATGATTTTAAGCTGGTTTTCGGTCACGAAATAGTGCACCAGTACGGTGCCTTCGCCCAGGTTTTTCAGCGTCCTCTGGAATTTTTCCAGTCTGCGCAGGTTGTCTCCCCTGAACTCGTCCAGACGCTGCCCCGCAGCGAATTCGGTTTGCAGTTCGAGGATGAATTCATGATGAGCAAGTTTCAGCTCGCCAAGTTGCTGCTTGAGGTTTTTCAGCTGCTGCTCCTCGTCGGCGCTGAGGCCGGACTGCCGCCTTTTGCGTTTCATTGCGCTGTATTTCCCGTGTATGCTCGCCAGCTTGTCCACGATCTGATCGTAGCTTGTTTTCCAGTCGTTTTCTCCCACGCTGAAGGAGACCGTTTCTGCCTGGGATTTATCCTGGCCGCGTACAAATTCGAAATACTCTTCCTCCTTGACCATCGCCAGTATCTGCTGGGCCTCCCACAATCTTCCTTCATCCCCAAGCAGTGTGGCGACACGTTTGTAGACCTGGATCTTGTCCTCGAGGAAAGAGCGTCTCAGCCTGGCTTCCAGCCTGAGGATTCTGGTGCGCAGGGTCTGGATGACGTTTACGGCCTGCTTGCCGTAATAGATGGCAAGATCCGGCCTGTTCAGCTTTTCATAGACTCGGCTCAAGCCGTCATAGCTGCGCCATAGTATTTCGGGTTGGCCAATCTGCTGTTGCAGTACCACGGTCTCCTCGAAGTGCTGCAATGCCTTGTCATAGTTTCCGAGTTTCATCTGCAGGATACCGAGATTCTGCAAGGAAGCGCTCTGTCCGGAAAGATCGCCCAGCTTCCTTTTGATATCCAGTGACAACCCATAGTATTTCAGTGCCTTTTTACTGTTTCCCCTGTGTTGGTAGAGGCGGCCGATATTGTTCAGGCTACGGGCTTCTCCGGCTCGATCGCCTGATTTGCGTTTCAATGAAAGAGATTCTCGATAAAAGGACAGGGCTTTTCTGAAATCCCTTTGTGCTTCTGCGATGGCTGCCAGGTTGTTGAGGTTGTTGGCCTGGCGGCCCAGATCCCCCGTTTCCCGGGCGAAAGCAAGCGATTGCCGGCAGTAGGTTTCCGCCTGTCTGAAATCCCGAAGCTGCTGATAGACAAGACAGAGATTGCCAAGGACCTTGCTTTGTCCGTTGAGATCATGCTGCTGCTTGCGCAGTGCCAGCGACTGCCGGTGGTGCTGAATTGCCTTCTGATATTCACCGGTCAGCCGATACAGTCCGCCCAGGTTGTTCAGGCATTTGGCTTTCGTGAGGGCATTTCCCAGAGCGAGCGAACGCTTGTAGTAGTCCAGAGCGGCGGAATAGTCTGACAGGGCTTGCCGGGTGGCGCCCAGACCGCACAGAGCCTCGGCCTTGAGTGTATTGTTGTCTCCTCTATCGCGGGAAATCTCCAATGCCTGTGTGTATGCTGTTTCGGCTTCCTGATATTCGCCAATGCGTCTTGCTGTCAGACCGATGGCGAGAAGCGCCTGGCTCTTGAATGCCGAATCCATTTGACTTCGTTCATCACGCAATGCTTTCCAGGCGAGGGAGGATGCCTGCTGGTACTGCCCCAGTTTTTCATGGGTTTTTGCAAGATCCAGAAGAAATTTCCCTGTTTCTCCAGCCAGTTTGTGGGAATAAGCCAGCTCGAGCGCCTGCTGCCAGTAGGCCTGTGCAGCCGCAAAATG